>NZ_JACHTR010000002.1:0-110584 GCF_020135975.1 Campylobacter sp. W0014
TTAATTCCTCCATTTTTTTTATCAAATAAAATAAATCTTTCATCTTTTAAAGTGTATTCTTTGGCAATGTTTAATGAATTTTCATCAGTACTTCCATCATTAACTAAAACAACTTGTAAGTTTTTATAAGTTTGATTGATAACACTGTCTAAACATTCTTTTAAATAATCTTGGATATTGTACATTGGAATAACTATGCCTACTACTTTATCCATATTCATATATTCTCCTTTGCAAATTTTAAAATTCTATCCACAGTCTTATCCATATCATAGTATTTATAATCCCCTAATCTTCCTAAAAAATATATATTTTTAAATTCATTTGCCTCTTGTAAATATCTTTCATATAGTTTTTGATTTTCTTCATTAGGTATAGGATAATATCTTTCATTTTTTCCTTCTTCAAATTCACAAGGATACTCATAAGAAAGTATTGTTTTTTCTGATTTCTCATCAAGATAATATTTATACTCAACACTTCTTGTAAAATCAAAATTATTAGGATAGTTCATTTGCGCACATGATTGCATATATTCTTTATCGTATTTTTCAAATTTGATATCTAAGCTTCTATAAGGCAACTTTCCAAATTTATAATCAAAAAATTCATCAATAGCACCTGTATAAAAAAGATTTTCATAGTCTAGCTCTTTTTTTGCCTCTTTAAAATCTACATTTAATCTAAGCTCTATTAAAGGATGATCAAGAATATTCTCTACCATCTTAGTATAACCTTCCTTAGGTATAGCCTGATAAGTGTCTTGAAAATATCTATCATCTTTGCTAATGTATATAGGCACTCTAGCACTCACACTCGCATCAATATGTTCAGGATCAACACCCCATTGCTTACTTGTGTAACCTAAAAAAACTTTTTTATAAATATATTCAGCTAGAAATTTTAGATCTTCATCTTTAGAATTTCGCAATTCTAAAATAGTGGTTTTTGTATCAAATTCATAGCATTTTAAAAGTTTTTCTTCTAAATTAAAAGCTATTTTTTTAGGAAAAACCTTATATAAGCTGTCCAAATTAAAAGGAATATTAACCTCTTTTCCATCAATATAAGCTCTGACTTTGTAAAAAAAATAATGCCACTTTGTAAAGCGACTTAAAAAATCCCAAACTTCTTTTATGCTTGTATGAAAAACATGAGGACCATATTTATGGATAGTGATATTGTTTTTTTCATCTTTATAATCATACACATTGCCACCGATATGATTTCTTCTATCGATGATTAAAACTTTTTCTTTTTTTTCCTCGACTATCTTTCTTGCCAATACTGCACCACTTAAGCCGCTGCCAACGATTAAATTTTTTATTTTCTCCATTAAAATTTCCTATTTATTTCCCATTCCCAAGCTGTTTTGACAATATCTTTAATATCTTTATATTTTATTTCCCAGCCTAAAATTTCCTTCGCTTTTTTATTATCAGCAAATAATTTCGCAGGATCCCCTGCTCTTCTTGAAGTATATTTTACAGGACATTTTTTGCCACTAACTTCCTCGGCTGCTTGTATGATCTCTTTTACACTAGTCCCCACCCCTGTTCCTAAATTGATACAACCACTATATTGACTTAAATTTTCTAAAGCCAAACGATGAGCACTAGCAAGATCTTCTATGTGTATATAATCTCTTATACATGTTCCATCTTCTGTATCATAATCCGTTCCAAAAACATTAATGCACTCTATTTCACCTTTAATAGCTTTTAAAACAAGTGGGATAAGATGGGTTTCAGGATCATGACTTTCCCCTATATCTTCCATAGCTCCAGCTGCATTAAAATATCTTAAAGAAATATGTCTTAAACCATAAGCTATTTCATAATCTTTAAAAATCTGTTCCACCATAAGTTTAGTTCTGCCATAAGCATTGATAGGTTTTTGTGGATGATTTTCATCTATAGGGGTGTATTGTGGCTCTCCATAGGTTGCACAAGTGCTCGAAAAAACTATATCTTTAACATTATGCTCCAACATAACATTTAATAAATTTAAAGTCCCAATGATATTATTTTTATAATATTTTTGAGGATCAACAACACTTTCGCCCACATAAGCAAAAGCTGCAAAATGGATTATGGCATCTATTTTTTCATCTTTAAAAACTTGTTTTAAAGAATACAAATCCAATAAATCAGCATGGATAAATTTAGCTCTTTGATCCACTGCTTCTTTATGACCATAAATTAAATTATCAATAACAATACAATTATAACCATGATCTAAACAATGCTTAACAGTGCAAGATCCTATATAACCAGCTCCGCCTACAATTAAAAGATTTTTCATCTTCCAACTCCGCTATACACAAATCCCACTTCTAAAGCTTTTTCTTTATCCAATAAATTTCTAAAATCTAAAATTTTTTTATGTTTCATCAAACTAGAAATTTGATTTAAGTCAAGTTCCCTAAATTCTTTCCATTCTGTTAAAATAACAAGCAAGCTACTATCTTTTATAGCTTCATAAGCATCTTTTGCATATTTTATTTGATCTTTTAAAATACTTTTAGCTAATTCCATAGCCTTTGGATCATAAGCATGAATTTTAACACCCCCTTTTAAAAGTTTAGAAACAATTTCTACAGCTGGAGATTCTCTACAATCATCTGTGCCATCTTTAAAAGCAAGTCCTAAAATAGCAACTTGATCATTTTTTAAATCATCGATGCAAGATAAGATTTTTTGAGTGATTTTGTCTTTTCTTTCTTCATTGCCTTTAATCGCAGAATCAATTAAACTCAAATTAACATCATTTTTCTTACCCATAAAAGCCATGGCTTGAGTATCTTTAGGAAAACAAGAACCACCATATCCTGGGCCTGGATTTAAAAATCTATTTCCTATTCTACTATCAAGCCCCATACCTTTTGCAACCTCTAAGATATCAGCTCCTGTTTTTTCGCAAAAATCTGCCATTTCATTGATATAATGAATTTTGATTGCCAAAAAAGCATTAGAAGCATACTTGATTGTTTCAGAAGATCTTCTATTAACAAATAAAATTTGACTCTTATTTTTAAATGGAGCATATAATTCTTCTATAACTTTTTTAGGTTTTGAAGAATTTAATCCCACTACTATACGATCAGGATTAAAAAAATCATACACCGCAAAACCTTCTCTTAAAAATTCCGGTAAAGAAATAACATCAAATTGAGCTTTTGGATTTTCTTGCAAAAGAATTTTTTCTATCTCATCGCCTGTACCTACTGGAACTGTTGATTTTGTTGCTATTACAGCGTAATGATCTAAATTTTTTGCGATATCTCTTACAGCAGCATAGATATACTTTAAATCAGCTTCTTTTGTTAATGGATGCGGAGGAGTTCCAACGGCAATAAGAATCAAATCAGCATTTTTCAAACCCTCTTTAATAGAAGTAGTAAATTTTAATCTCTTATTTTCTAAATTTCTTAAAAAAATCTCTTCCAATCCTTCTTCATAAAGAGTGATTTTTCCATTATTTAATTCATTGATTTTTTTCTCATCTATATCAACACAAATCACATTATTTTCAAGCTCTGCAAAACAAGCACCGCTTGGAAGTCCTACATAACCCGTTCCAATAATACATATATTCATTGATTAGCCCCTAAATTCATGAATGCAAGTTTTAAAATATTCTATAGTTTTATCTAAACCCTCGTCTAGTTTTATTTTTGGTTCCCATTGGAATTTATCTTTTGCTAGAGCAATATCAGGACGCCTTTGCGTTGGATCATCTAAAGGTAAATCTTTATAAATAATTTGTGATTTTGAATTTATTTTTTCTATAACTTTTTGAGCAAGTTCTTTGATGGTAAATTCACCTGGGTTTCCAGTATTAATCGGACCGGTAAATTCTTTATCGCTATTCATAACTTTTATCATAATATCAATAAGATCATCAATATAACAAAACGATCTTGTTTGAGTACCATCCCCGTAAACAGTGATATCTTTGCCACTTAAAGCTTGACAAATAAAATTACTCACAACCCTACCATCATTAGGATCCATATTTGGCCCATAGGTGTTAAAAATTCTAATCACTTTTATGTCAACATTTTCATGTCTATGATAATCAAACATCAAACTTTCTGCACACCTTTTTCCCTCATCATAGCAAGCCCTAATGCCTATAGGATTTACATTTCCTCTATAACTTTCACTTTGAGGATGCATGATCGGATCGCCATATACTTCAGAAGTTGAACCTTGTAAAATAGTTGCATTATGTTTTTTTGCAAGCTCAAGCATATTTAAAATCCCAAGCACGCAAGTTTTAGTTGTTTTTATAGCATATTTACCTTGATAAGCTGGCGGAGAAGCTGGACAGGCGAGATTGTAAATTTGATCTATTTTTTCACCAATTTCTAAAATATCACAAATATCATGTTCGATAAAGCTAAAATTTGGATTTTCTAATAAATTCTTTATATTGCTCATTTTTCCTGTATAGTTATTATCAACGCATATAACCTTATCACCATTTTCAATGAGTCTTTGGCATAAATTAGATCCAACAAAACCACTTCCACCAGTTACCAATATCGTTTTCATTTTTTCCTCCAAAAGATATTATTTTAAAGTTAAAAAATAATTATTAATTAAATAGATTAAGATAATAATTTTGTAAATAAATTATAACCTTTAATGACTTTTTTATGTTTAAATTTTCAATACTCGCTATAATTTAAATAAAAAACTGCTAATTTTAAACTAAAAATTATTATTTTTACATTAAATAAAAACAATTATTTTATAAATAAAATATTAATTTTAAAAATTATTAAAAAATAAATAAGGCATAAAATATTTTATAATTTTCAAGAAAGATATGTTAGAATTACCATTTACAACCTTCCCTCTAAACCTTTAATTTCTTTTTCCAAATTTAAAAAAAACTTTTCATTAAATTCCCAAAAATCATTTTTGATTGTTTTTAAGATCTCTAAGCTTTTCTTTTTATCTTGGTAATTTTGCCATAAAATTTCTTTATTTTTATTTTCATACCTACCTTTTTCATTAAATTCATAATGATAAAGACATTCTTTAAAAACGGCTATTTTTTCACACAACATAAAATAAAAATAGCAAAAAAGTACATCTTCTCCATAACAAAGTCTTTCAAAAATATCAATTTTTTCAAAAATTTTAAAGATTAGATCTTTTTTAAAAACCTTTGCCCAAACCGACCAACAATAATGCTTTTGATTGGTTAAAAACTCTAGAAATTGTTCTTGAGTAAAAATTTCATTCTTTTTAAAACGATAAAATTGCTTAGTTTTTACTCTATGAACAAAAGCATCAAAACAAAGTAAATCGAACTCGGATTTAATGCTATAAAAAGCCACTTCACAAGCTCTTAAAGGCAAAAAATCATCTGCATCTAAAAACATCACAAAATCAGCACTTGATTTTAAAACTCCTAAATTTCTACTTGCAAAAGTACCTAAATTCTTATCATTTTTAAAAATTTTTATTCTTTGATCTTTTTTTGCAAATTCTAAGGCTATTTTTAAGCTTTCATCTTCGCTTTTATCATCGATAATTATAATTTCTATATCTTTAAAAGTCTGATCAATAGAGCTTTGCAAAGCTCTTGGAAGAAATTTTTGAGCATTATATACAGGAATAATAAGACTTATTTTTGGCATGATTTTCCTAATTTTTTGTTAAAATTATAAAAAATTTTATCTAAATTTTAAGGTTTTCATGAAAATTTTCATCCATCTTCCCACTTGGTTAGGCGATGCTGTGATGGCTTCAGCGGCTTTATACGGCATAAAAGAATATTTTAAAGACGCTGAGTTTATTCTTTATGGATCTTTTGCATCTACCCAGCTTTTTAAAAATTTTTCCTGCTCTAAAATCATCATAGAGGATAGAAAAAAACGCTATAAACAAGCCTTAAAACTACGCAAAGAATTTAAAATAGACTTTGCCATATCTTTGAGATCAGCCCTATCTTCTAAAATTATTTTAAATATATTAAGAGTAAAAAAAAGATATTTTTTTAACAAGCGTAATTTTAAAGAAGAACATCAAGTTTTAAAATACCTTTATTTTATAGAAAACTCTTTTAAATTTAAAATTCATTCTAAAGAACTGCAACTCCCAATCAAAGCAAGATTTTCACATCCATTGATACTTAAAAATGGTAAAAAAATTCTAGGGATCAATCCAGGAGCTACTTTTGGAAGTGCCAAGCGTTGGGATGCTAAATATTTTGCCGAGGTGGCAAAAGAATTTTCAAAAAGCCATGAAATTTTAATTTTTGGAGCCGGTAATGGTGAACAATTTCTTTGTGATGAAATCGAAAAGCTTTTAAAAAAGTCAAACATTAAAGCTAAAAATCTTTGCAATAAAACAAGCATTCAAACCTTATGCCAAAATATAGCTTTTTGCGATCTTTTTATCACAAACGATAGTGGCCCTATGCACATAGCAGCTGCTTATAAGATAAAAACCATTGCTATCTTTGGTCCTACCAAATTTACTCAAACCTCGCCTTGGCAAAATCCTAATGCAAAATTAGTGCATTTAAATCTAGACTGTATGCCTTGTATGCAAAAAACTTGCCCTTTAAAACATCATAAATGCATGAAAGATTTAAAACCTGAGTTGGTTTTAAATCTTTTTCATCAAAACTCCTCATCGACCATTTGACAAAGTGCATGGATGATTAAAATATGCATTTCTTGAATTCTTGCTGTATCATAACTTGGCACAACAAGGTTGTAATCGCAAATTTCATTCATCTTGCCTCCACCTTTTCCACTTATTCCTATGCAAAGCATTTTAAGCTCTTTTGCTTTTTTAAAAGCCTCTAAAACATTAGGACTATTTCCACTCGTTGATATTCCCACTAAGATATCTTTTTCACTTGCCAAAGCCTCAAGCTGTCTTGAAAATACAAACTCAAATCCGTAATCATTGCCTATAGCGCTAAGCGCTGAAGTATCAGTGGTTAAAGCTATACCCGCTAAAGCCTTGCGTTCTTTTTTATAACGACCGCTAAGTTCAGCAGCAAAATGCTGAGAATCTGCAGCACTTCCACCATTTCCACAAATAAGAATTTTGCCATGTTCTTTTAAGCACTGACATATTAACTCACCTGCTTTTGCAATTTGCCCTTTAAGAATTTCACTCGCTTTTAATACTTCTTGATGCTCTTGCCATTCTTTTTCTATAAGATTAATCATTTTGTTTCCTAATTTTTTCTATAATTTTACTCGTGCTAAAACCCTCTTCAAATTCGATCAATTCAACCCTTGAAACAAGATCAGCCCCTACAACTTCCTTACCTTGATAATCAGCACCCTTAACCAGAATATCAGGCTTTAAATCCGCGATTAATTTTAAAGGCGTATCTTCATTAAAGATCACAACAAAATCCACAAAATAAAAAGCAGCCAACATACAAGCCCTTTGAAACTCTGAATTTATAGGTCTTTCACTTCCCTTTAAGCGGCGCACACTCTCATCAGAATTTAGCCCTACTATCAACATATCACCTAACTTTTTCGCTTTTTGAAGATACTTTATATGCCCAAAATGCACTATATCAAAACATCCATTAGTAAAAACGACTTTTTTATTTTTATCACTTAAAATTTTCATAAGCTCATTTTTACTAACAATTTTTTTCTCCAAATCACTTCTTTTAAAGCTTTTTATCTCATCAAAACTCACACTCACACTACCTACTTTACTCACAACAACCGCTGCTGCCTCATTGGCAATTTCACAAGCTTTAAAAATATCCACTTTATTTGCCAAACAAAAAGCTAAAACCGCGATCACACTATCCCCTGCTCCGGTAACATCATATACTTCCAAAGCCTTAGCTGGTGCAATGTGTAATTTTTGATCATAAACAGCAATTCCCGCCTCTGAAAGAGTGATCATGGAGTATTTTAAATTAAAATCATCTTTTAATTTTTTAATGCCTTTTTCTAAATTCTCTCCATCTAAATTTTCAAATTTTAAGGCTTCTAAAGCTTCTTTTTTGTTTGGAGTAAGTAAAGTCGCACCGCTATATTTGCTAAAATCACTCCCTTTTGGATCGATTAAAATAGGAATGTTTAATTCATTAGCCTTTTGTATAAATGCTTTGCATACCTTAGAGGTTAAAACTCCTTTAGCGTAATCACTTAAAATTACTGCTTGAAAATCTTTAATATATTTGCAAAATAAAGCGATAAGCTCTTCTTCTAAAACTATATCATTTACATCTTCTTCATCAAGCCTTAACACTTGCTGATTATGTGCCATAATACGATTTTTAAAAGGAATTTTACGCCCCGTTTCGATCAAAAACTCACCTTTTAAATTCTCTTTTAAAAACTCACTATTTCTATCATCCCCTATAACACCCAATGCAAAAACATCCGCTCCTAAGCTTTTTAAATTCGCATAAACATTTGCAGCCCCACCGAGCCTTTGATCTTGCTTTGAAGTTTTTGCCACTAAAACAGGGGCTTCTGGACTAATACGCGAACAATCACACCAAGTGTAATTATCCACCATAAAATCCCCAATAATAAGAATTTTAGGTCTTTGCTGACTTAAAAATTCAAGCATTCACTTCCTTTTCAAAAAGTCGTTTAATTTCATCTAAATAATCCTTAATTCCTGCTTCAAGACTAAATTTTGGCTGATAAGCCCAATCTTTAGAAAGTTCAGCTTGAGTGTGAAATTGATAAGCTTTAACATAAGGATTTGGGATATATTCACAAGGTAAATTTGTGCCCAGTTCTTTTTGCAAAATATCAACTATATCTTGAAAAGTCCTTGCTATACCACTACCTACGTTATAAACTCCGCATTTAGAATCAAGCGCAACTAAATTCGCATCAATCGCATCTTTAATATACACAAAATCTCTATAAATTTGGTCACTCTTTTCAAACAAACGAGGATTTTTACCCGCTAAAATTTGATGGCCAAATTGCACCACCATAGATGCGGTTTTGTTTTTATAAAATTCACCTTTTCCATACACATTAAAATATCTAAGTCCAACAAGATGGGCTTTATCGTAGTATTTTCTTGCAATTTTATCCATCATAAGTTTTGAAAATGCATAGGGATTTTTAGGATCTTCAACCCCAACTTTTTGAGGACTTGGTTGATTGCCGTAAACTGAAGCAGAACTTGCATAAATCAATTTTGCATTGATATCTATACTTAATTCTATAAAATCTTTAAAAGTATTTAAATTTGTTGTTAAAATTTTATTTTGATTATAAACTGTAGTATCTGAAATAGCTGCTTTATGAAAAATCACATCAGGCTTAAAGTTTTTAATCTTTTGCAAGGTCTTTTCATCTCTAATATCTCCAACATAAAGCTCGCCATCAAAATCGAGCAAATTTTTAAAATGCCCAAAACATTCTAAATTTCCATTATCTAAAAGTTCATTGCTTGACATTTTATCAATGATTAAAATTTCATGATCTTTTTGCAATTCTAAAGCAAGTCCAGATCCTATAAAACCTGCTCCACCCGTAATGGCTATTTTCATTTATTGTTTCCTTTCTCAAAAAAGCTTAAAACTTCTTTTAAATTTGCAAATTGCTTGAAAAAATTTCCTTCTTTTTTTTCTTGACTAACTAAAATCAAAGTTTTGATATTTGCATTAAAACCCGCTTGCATGTCGCTTAAGTTATCTCCTATAAATACAGAATTTTCCATATCTATATCAAATTCTTTTTTAGCCTTTAAAAGCATACCAGGTTTAGGCTTTCTACAATCACAATCTTGCAAATGCGGACAATGATAAATTTTAGAAAAATGAATTTTTTCCTTTTCAAATTCTTTCAAGAGAAAATCACAAAGCTTGGAAAAATCTTCCTCGCTATAATACCCTCTTGCGATGCCTGATTGATTTGTGACAATAAAAAGCAAATAATCTTTCTTTGAAAAATAACGACACAAATCAAAAATGCCTTCGCAAAATTCAAAGTCTTCGATTTTATAAACATATTTTTTATCGATATTTATAACACCATCTCTATCTAAAAACAATCCTTTTTTCATAAGAAATATTATAATATATTTTAAAAAAATATCAGCTTTTAAAACAAAAATTTATCAAAAAATAATCAATTATATTTATTTTAATAATGATTAAGGAGATTATAAAAATATAAGATATATAATAGCTTTGACATTAAATTAAATTAAGGAGAAGTGTCAAATGAAAAAAATGTTAGTAATCTCTGCATTAGCATGTATCGGCGTTTCAGCATTTGCTGCTGATGGTGCAACTCTATTTAAAAAATGTGCAGTATGCCATGGTGCAAAAGCTGATAAAGTTTATTTAAATAAAGTTCCAGCTCTTAAAACTCTAAGCTTTGAAGAAAGAGCGCAAGCACTTAAAGAATATAAAGCAGGCACAAGAAACAAATTTGGTCAAGGTGCTATTATGAAAATTCAATTAAATAGCTTAAGCGAAGCTGATTTAGAAGCTGTTGATAAATACATCGAAACTTTAAAATAATTTCAAAGCTTTCATTAATTTACGATGAAAGCTTAATCTCTCTTATCTTTCAAAGCCTTTTTTTTGCGGTTTTCAAGTTCTATAGCATCACGCAAAGACTCTTCATCATCATTTAAAGTAACAAATTTATAATCATCATCAAATTGTTTGGTTTTTATCCCCCAAAGTAAGATAGTTAAAATCACACAAAAACCAAGAATTGAAACAGTTATCATCATCGTAATCACACTATTCATTTTTTATCCTTAAAGCATTTAAAACCACCATTATACTACTAAAAGACATAGAAATTGCTGCAATTAAAGGATTGATAAGTCCTAAAAAAGCTAAAGGTATGGTGCAGGCATTGTAAAGTAAAGAAAGAGCTAAATTTTGCTTGATAATTTTATAAGTATTTTTTGAAATTTGCATAGCATTTTTTAAAGAATTTAAATCATTTTTTAAAAGCAAAATATCACTATTTTCAATCGCCAAATCACTCCCTTCACGCAAACTCACAGAAACAGCAGCGTATTTTAATGCCAAAGCATCATTAACCCCATCACCCACAAACAAAACTTTTTTATTTTGACTTAATTGCTCTATAGTTTGCATTTTTTCTTCAGGCAAACAAGCAGCTTTAAAATCAGAAATTTCAAGCTCATTGGCAATTTTTTCAACTGCTTTATAATTATCACCGCTTAAAATCATCACTTGAGTTTTTATAGATTTAAGATAAGCAATCAAGTCTTTAGCTCCTTCTCTTAGAACACTTGAAAATTCAAAATAAGCCAAAACCTCATCATTTTTAGCAAAAATAAAATGAGAATTATTAAATTCTTTATCAAAAACTATGTTATTTTCTTGTAAAAATTTCAAATTTCCACCTAAAAAAACTTTATCGCTTATTACAGCCTTAATGCCTTTTGCTTGTATATTACTCACTTCTTTAAAATCCAAATTTAAACGTTTAGCGTTTTTATTTTGACTCAAAAATTGTGCAACACTTTTTGAAATCGGATGATTTGAAAGCGAAACAAAGGTATAAATTTCATCAATATTTAACTTTTCGTGCAAGAAAAAATCTCTCACCTCTAAATTAGGCTTAGTTAAAACTCCTGTTTTATCAAACACAACCATATTGCATTTTGAAAGATCTTCAACCACACTTGAACTCTTAAATAAAATTGCTTTTTTTAGTGCTCTACCGAGTGCTACAAGATTACTAACTGGAGTAGCTAAAGCTAAGGCACAAGGACAAGCTATGATTAAAACTGAAATGGCATTGATTAAAGAAATTTCAATTCCAGCTTTATAATAAAAAAACCACACTAAAAAGCATATCAAAGCAAAACTTAAAACCACGCGAGAGAAATAAGAAGAAATTTGAGAAACCAAGCTTTCAAGTTTTGCTTTTTTCATACTTGCAAATTCCAAAAGTTTTATGATTTGACTTAATTTAGAATCATTATAAATTTTACTCGCCTCATATTCAATACTTCCATCTAAAACAATACAAGCAGAATTAACTATATCGCCTTGTTTAACCAAGCAAGGCTCATTTTCTCCGCTTAAAGATGAAGTATCTATACTTGCTTCACCTTTTTTACAAATTCCATCGATTAAAATTTTATCTCCGCTTTTAAGTAAAATCCTATCCCCTACACACACTTTTTGGACTTCTTTAAGACTAAAATCTTTTCCATTAAAAACCATAACCTCATTTTGCAAAAAATCATTCAATCCATCTATAGTATCTAGGGCGCGTTTTTTACTAAACATTTCAAGATATTTTCCTATAAATACAAAGCAAATGATCATCGCAACTGAGTCAAAATAAACCTCGGAAGATCTTGTAAACATAGCCCATAAAGAATAACTATACGCCAAAGTAGCGCCGCTAATGACTAAAGTATCCATATTAAGGTTTTTAAGTTTTAAAGATCTCAAAGCGCTTTTATAAAAATTAGATCCGGTATAAAAAAGAACAGGAGAGCAAAGAATGAATTCAAAAAAATTCAAAATATCCTTTGTATCTCTATCCATACCACTAAAAAAACCAGCATATTTTGCTACGGCAATCCACATGATATTCATCACACAAGCAATACCCACTACAAGCTTAGAATAAAAATCCCTTTTCATTAAATCAGCTTTTTTCGAGTTTTTAGCAGGATTATACGCACTTGCTTTATAGCCTATGCTTTCGATTAAATTTAAAATTTGACCCAAAGAAATACTTTCTTTATCAAAAACTATTCTTGCTTTATGACTTAAATGATTGATATCTAGCTCTAAAATTCCTTTCTGCTTGATTAAAATTTTTTCATTAAGCCATACACAAGCTGCGCATTCAATACCATGAATCATAAGATAAATTTCACTAAAACCTTCCTTAGTTTGAGTAATAAATTCATCATAATTTTTATTTGAAAATTCTAAATTTACAGGCTTTAAAGATCGATCTCCTAATCTTTCATAAAATTCATCCAAGCCCGTTTCATGCAAGATTTTCCAAACACTCTCACATCCTTTACAACAAAAAAATTTATCTTTATAAAGAATCATTTGGGATTTTTGATAACTTAATCTACAATGTTCACATTTCATAATTAATCTTTAAAAAATATTTTTTTATAATTATAAACAAATATATGCAAATTATTTGACAAAAAGTATATTTTTTTATTAAAATCACAATTTTAATTTACTACTGCAAATGACTGCATAATTTCTTGCGAGGGCTTATGGAAAAAGAAAAAAAACAACATCAAAGAACCCATATTCCAGTTGAGGGTTATAAAATAGAAGACTTAAAATTACTTGATTTAGAAAATTTAGTCAAAATTGCAAACGAATGCGAAATAGAAAATCCACGCGAATTTCGTCGCCAAGAACTTATTTTTGAGATTTTAAAAGCACAAACTAAAAAAGGCGGCTTTATACTTTTTACCGGAATTTTAGAAATTTCAAGTGAAGGTTATGGCTTTTTAAGAGGTATGGATTCTAACTTAAGCGATAGTGTTAATGATGCTTATGTTTCTAATTCTCAAATCCGTAAATTTGCATTGCGTGTAGGCGATATCGTCACAGGACAAGTTAGAGAACCTAAAGATCAAGAAAAATATTACGCACTTTTAAAAATCGAAGCGATCAATTACATGCCTTTACAAGAAGCTAAAGAAAGGCCATTATTTGACAATCTAACTCCAATTTTCCCTACTGAAAAAATCAAACTCGAATACGATCCTATGAAATTAACAGGACGTGTTTTAGATCTTTTTACTCCTATAGGAAAAGGGCAACGTGGACTTATCGTAGCACCACCTAGAACAGGTAAAACAGAACTTATGAAAGAATTAGCAGCTGCAATTGCTAGAAATCACCCAGAAATACATCTAATCGTTCTTTTAGTTGATGAAAGACCTGAGGAAGTAACCGATATGCAACGTTGCGTTAAGGGTGAAGTTTTTAGCTCTACTTTTGATTTACCTGCTTACAATCACGTTCGCGTTGCAGAACTTGTTATAGAAAAAGCAAAAAGAATGGTTGAAACAGGCAAGGATGTCATCATTTTACTTGATAGTATCACAAGACTTGCTAGAGCTTACAACACAGCAACTCCTAGCAGTGGAAAAGTTTTAAGCGGTGGCGTGGATGCCAATGCACTGCATAAACCAAAACGCTTTTTTGGAGCCGCTAGAAATATAGAAAATGGTGGATCTTTAACCATCATAGCTACAGCATTAATCGACACCGGTTCTAGAATGGATGATGTGATTTTTGAAGAATTTAAAGGAACGGGGAATAGTGAAATCGTACTTGATAGAAATATTTCTGATAGAAGAATTTATCCTGCAATCAATATCATCAAATCAGGAACAAGAAAAGAAGAACTTTTACAAGGTGTTGCAGAGCTTCAAAAAATTTGGGCAATACGCTCGGCTATTTCTCAAATGGATGATATTGAGGCGCTTAAATTTTTATATTCTAAAATGCTAAAAACTAAAGATAATGTCGAACTTTTATCTATAATGAATGAGTAAAAATGCTTCAAGCACTAGCCGTTAAATACAGACCAAAAACCTTTGATGAGCTTATAGGGCAAAAAACTGTTAGCACGAGTTTAAAATACGCACTCAATAACAACCGCCTAACCCATGCTTATCTTTTTTCAGGTTTAAGAGGTAGTGGAAAAACCTCTAGTGCTAGAATTTTTTCTCGAGCTTTGGTTTGTGATCAAGGGCCTAGCGATACTCCTTGTGGAACTTGTAAGCAGTGTATCGCGGCTTTAGAGGGAAAACACATCGATATTATAGAAATGGATGCGGCAAGCAATCGTGGTCTTGAAGATATACAAGCTTTGATCGAACAAACTAAATACGCTCCTTCTATAGCTCGTTTTAAAATTTTCATTATCGATGAAGTGCATATGCTTACCCCACAAGCTGCAAATGCGCTTTTAAAAACCCTAGAAGAACCACCAAGCTATGTAAAATTTATACTTGCAACCACCGATCCTTTAAAACTTCCCGCTACGGTTTTATCAAGAACTCAACATTTTCGCTTTAAGCAAATTCCACAAAGTGAAATTCAAAATCATCTTAAAGAAATTCTCATCAAAGAAAATGTTCGTTTTGAAGAAGAAGCTTTAAAATTTCTTGCAAGAAGTGGCAATGGATCTTTAAGAGACACGCTGACTTTACTTGATCAAGCTATTATTTTTTGTCAAAGTGATATTAGTGTACTTAAAATCACTGATATGTTAGGCTTTTTAGATCCGAATAAAATCAAAGAATTTTATCATGCCATTTTAATCAAAGATAAGGAAAAAGTTTTTGAATTTTTAGATGAGCTTAAAGAATATGAAGCCTCTAGCGTTATAGATGAGATGCTATTTTATCTTAAAGAAAGTTTTTTTGCTAGAAGCACTGAATTTTCAACTCTAATTTATGAAAGATTTTTCCGTATTTTAGCTCGTGCTAAAAATATGATTTGCGACGATGATGGCTTTACGCTTTGTGTGATGGCTTTTATGATGATGGAAGCAAGTTATCTTAAAGAAATTGATACGCAAATCAATGAAATCGAACAAAGAAAAGCTGAAAATATTACTCCAAAAATCACGCCGATTTTAGAACAAAA
Source organism: Campylobacter sp. W0014 (assembly GCF_020135975.1). Taxonomy (NCBI): domain Bacteria; kingdom Pseudomonadati; phylum Campylobacterota; class Epsilonproteobacteria; order Campylobacterales; family Campylobacteraceae; genus Campylobacter; species Campylobacter sp. W0014. The sequence continues at coordinate 15,631 of NZ_JACHTR010000002.1, forward strand.
AATTAAGGAAAAACCAAAAAATGCCTATGAAGTGCTTTTAGAGGCTATATATGATAGAGATTATGAACTTGGGGAATGCTTTGAAAAAAGCACTCGATTTATCAGTTATGAAAATGAAATTTTAACGATAAGTTCTAACGCAACAGGAGAAAATCGTACTCAACTTAACAAAGGCTTTAAACTCATACAAGAGCTTTTAAAAGATAAATTAGGACAAAATGCAAAAATTGCTGTGCAAAAAGAAATAAGCATTGATGAAAGCAAACTCCAATCCATCACTCAAGAGCCTAGCACTCCTTCAAATTCAAAACTCGATCTTAATTCATCTTTTAAAGAACTCAAACAAGGTGCTAAAAAATTTAATCCCGAGGAAGACATTAAAGAAGCCTTGAAAGATTGCTTTGGAGAGCCTCAAATTCAAGAATAATCAAATATTTTTTAACCGCAAAGAATTCAGCACAACAGTTATAGAGCTAAAACACATAGCTAAGGCTGCAAAGTGCGGACTTAAAGTCACGGAAGGTACAAAACCCGCTGCAATAGGAATACAAAGTGTATTATAGATAAAAGCCCAAAAAAGATTTAATTTGATTATTTTTCTTGTTTTTTTAGAAAGAGAAAAGCAATATAAAATATTTGCTAAATTTTCCTTAATCAAAATAAAATCCCCTGTTTTTTTAGCTAATTCATTAGCCTTTGAAAAACTCATACTCACGCTTGCCAAAGACAATCCAGCTGCATCATTTAAACCATCTCCTACAAATAAAGCATCTTTGGAATTTTTGATGATTTGAAGTTTTTCTTCTGGCTTTAATTGCGCATAAAAATCATCTATATTCAATTCTTTAGCTATTTTTTTAACACTTTCTTGATTATCTCCGCTTAAAATAACACTTTTAATCCCTTGTTTTTTTAATCCTACGATGAGTTCTTTTGCGCCCTCTTTTAAAGAACTATCAAGCAAAACTCCCCCTAAACAATGAGAATTTTTTGCGAAATACACCTTGATACTGCCTAAATTTTTAAATTGATTAAAAAATTGATCGCATTCTTTAGTATCTATGCCTTTGCTGTCTAAAAAATACCGACTTCCTATAAAATACGTATCATCATTTTCTTTATAAATCATACCCGCACCAACTACAATTTCACTCTCGCCTTTTAACTCAACATGGATATTTTTACTCAAACTTTTTGCAATAGGATGCGAACTTAAAGTTTCTATTTCACAAAGTTTTTGAAAATCATCTTGATTTAGATTATGCTTAATAATCTCTAATTCTTCTTTAGTTAAAGTTCCAGTTTTATCAAAATAAGCAAGTTTAATGTGACTTAATTTTTCTAAAGCAGCAGGATTTTTAAGTAAAATAAAATTTCTAGCTGCATTTGAACTTGCTACAACTAAAGCAATCGGCGTTGCAAGACCTAAAGCACAAGGACAAGAAATCAAAAGCACAGCACAAGCATGCAAAAAAGCTGCATTTAGATTTGTCCTAAAAAGCCAAAATAAAAATACACATGAAGCTAAAATGATGATAGATGCTACAAAATATTTAGAAATTGTATCCGTTAAAGTTGCTAATGGGGTTTTTATATTTCCTGCATAAAAAACTAAATTTTTAATTTGCTCTAAAGTGCTATCCATTGCTTTTTTATTTGCTTTAATTTTTAACATACCATTTAAAACAATGCCACCTGCTTGCACTTCATCGTTTTCTTTTTTTAAAACAGGAAAAAATTCTCCATTTAAAAAACTCATATCCACTTCAGCACTTCCATTTAAAATCACCCCATCAGCAACAATACTTTCACCTTCTTTGACTAAAATAACATCTCCAGCTTTAACAAAAGCACTAGAAATTTCTTTAACTTCATCATTTTCAAGTAAAATTCTTGCCTTTTTTGTATCAATTTTTTCAAGATTTTTTTGATAACTTTCAGCCTTGAGTTTGATTTTATTTTCAAGATATTTTCCTAAAAGCACAAAGGAGATAATCATCATAGCGCCACTAAAATACAAATGCTTTTCATTAAAAATTTTAAAATAAACCAAACAAGAATACACAAAAGCACTCATTACTCCTAAAACAACAAGGGTATTCATATCTAAATTTTTATTTTTTAATCCAAAAAAAGCATGGGAAAAAAAATCTCTCCCGCAATAAAAAATCCCAAAAAAGCTTAAAAGCATTTGCATATTTTGCGAAAAGAAACTTTGATCAAACATTTCAAAATACATCACAACAACACTTAAAACTATACTTAAAAGCAAATTTTTTCTAAGCTCTATATGTTTTTTTATTTTATATTCTTCTAAGCTTTGCTCATCTTCTAAAATTTCAAAACCTAAATCTTTTATTTTTGTTAAAATTTCTTTGCGTTTTTCATCCTTTTGGATGAGAAAAATTCCACTCGAATTCACATAAGAAACACTAGCTTCTTCAACGCCTTCTATTTTTTTACATGATCTTTCTATGGCATTAGAACAATTAATACAAGTCATCTTTCCTATTTTGACACGAAATTCTTGCATTTTTACATACGCTCCACAATATCAAATCCTAATTCCTGAAATTCATTTTTAAATTTTTCTAAGTTCTCTTCTTGCAAATCCACGCTTAAAATTTTATTTTCCAAATCTATGTCAATCAGACCATACTCATCTTGTAAAGAATTTTTTATCAAATTAACACAATTTGCACAATTTACATTTTTTACTTTGAATTTCATTGATTTTCCTTTTTTATAATACTTGGTTGTATTGTAATATGTCCTATATTAAAATGCTCTAAAAGCTCGCTTGAAAGCTCTTGATAAAGCTTTTCAAATTCTAGCAATTCTTTGATATCTACTTCGATATGTAAAGTTGCCACAAACATTTTATTTGTGATTTCTACGATATGTAAATCTAAAATTTTATTCACTTGATGATGTTTTAAAATCAAGTCTTCAACACTTTTCACATCTACAGGAGAAGTTTCTAATAAAATATTGATACTTTTTCTTAATAGCTTAATTGACCATCTTAAAAGCAAAAAAGATAAAATCAAAGCTAAAATCGTATCAATATAAACAATTTGAGTATAGTAAACAACAATTCCACCTATAATCACAACTAAAGATCCAAGTAAATCGCTCATCATGTGTAAAAAAGCGGACTTCATATTGACATTATCTAAATTTGCGCCTTTAAACATCAAAAAAGCATTGAAAGCATTGACTAAAAAACCCGAAATTGCAACAATAATCATAGTTTTTGCATCTATATCTACTGGATAAAATAATTTTTCTATGCTCTCATAAATGATAAAAATTGCAGATAATATAATCGTTAAAGCATTAATAAAAGCCACCAAAATTTCTAATCTAAAATAACCAAAAGTTTTTTGATCATCTTTAAATTTTTCAATTGCAATGATCGCAAAAAAACTAAGAGCTAAAGCAAAAACGTCAGAGAACATATGCAAAGTATCGCTTAATAATGCCAAAGAATTTGAAAGTATAGAATATACAAATTGTATAAGCATCATTAAAAAAGTCATAATAAGAGATATTTTTAAAATTTTCTTATCCACATTACGCGCATCTGAATGATCATGATGATCATGATGATGGTGCTCATGATGGTGATGATCGTGGCATTTTTTAACTAAAGGTTTGTGTGATAGATACTTTTGCATTTTTATCCTTTTTATTATTATTGTAAGATATTAAATTAACAAAAAGATAAAAAATGAAAAAAATTAATGTCTTCTTATATGTCTTGTCATCATAAAACTTTGCTCAAAAAAGATAAGCAAAGTCACACTCACCCCTATAGCCAAAGCTAAAGTTACAGAAACAGTGGTTAAAAAATAATCAAAAAATTGCACCAAAAAATCAGTTTTAGCCTGAAGATCATCACTGCGTATAAAAGAAATCAAATACAAAATCGCTTTATAAGCATAAATTCCAGGAATCATCGGTATAAGTGCTGGAAAGGCTATGATTTCAGCTGGAGTTTTTATAATCTTAGCCAAAATTATACCCAAACAACCTATGCAAAAAGAAGCTATAAAAGTTGCTATTGCCAAAGTTTGAAAATGAAAATATTCTGTTAAAACAAAACGAAAACCATGAGCAATAGCCGCTAAGAACGCAGAAGCGATCAAAGTCTTTAAAGGAGGATTGCAAGCATAAGCAAATCCAAAACCAGCTAAAGCTGCAAAAAACATATCTTTTAAAACAAATTCTATCATCTTAAAATTCCAAAATCAGTTAAACTAAGTGTCATATAAATTCCAAGTGCTATACAACAAATCAAAATCCCAACGCTAATAATACGGCTTACACCCATCAAAATATGATCTTTAAGTATGTCAATAACTGAATTAATAAAAAAAACACCAGGGATAAGATATAAAATGCTAGAGCCCAAAGCCACATCCGATGTATTAGTATAACCCATATTAAGCCCTAAAAAAACAAAGCCTGAAGAGACAAAAGAACAAATAATGTATTGAATTCTTAAATCTATTTTGATTTTTGTCAAAAAAAATCTTAAAACTAAACCCAAAAAAGTTCCAAAAAATACTAAAATACCTGAACCAAAATCTCCTCCAAAAAGCCTACAAAAAGCTGAATTTGCTACAGAAACTAAAAGAAGAGTGCTTATAAAAGAATGTTTTTCTTGATGAATCACTTCATCAAATATTGCTTTTGCTTTTTCAAGATCATATCTATGATCACATATAGCCCAACTTAAAGCACTTAAATCTAAAATGATTTTAAAATTAATATAAGCATGATGATTAGGAATGACATAAGTTCTATGTTTGGATTTATCACTCCTATCTACGATATTTAAAGTAATATGATGAAAAAAGAAATTAATATTGATCTCATAACCATAAACTTTAGCGATTCTTTCTACACATTTAGCTACCCTAGATGTATAAGTTCCAGCTCCTAATAAAGTTTTAGTATAGACTATAAGAAAGTTAGTTAAACTTTGTATATCAGGCTTTTGCATATATATTTCTTTGTGATTAAAATTGATCTATTATAACAAATTTTTAAAATAAAAAATATAAATTGTAAGAAAATTTCTAAATTTTAAGGAAGTCAAAAGAAAGATAAAAGCGGCTTTAAACCGCTTTTATTATTTACCAGCAACTGAAACTTGATTTGGATTATCCGCTGCACGAGCAACCATGCACTCTTTCAAAACTGAAGCGTCATTGGCGTCTTTAACCTTTTTACTCACCCAACGTTCAATTTGTTTCATTGTTTTTGATTCTGGTTCTGGAGCTTCATATTTTGTCATTAAGCTAGCACAATCAGCTAAAGCAATGATAGGCAATAAACCTAAAAAAAGTAATTTTTTCATATCACTTACTCCTTAAAATTTAACATTATACATTAACATAACATTATCAGCTCTTGATTTTTCTTTCTTAGCTCCACCAAGTGGCAACCCACGATTTCCCCATTTATTTTGGATATTAGTATAGCTTAATCTTAAGAATTGATATCTATCAAGCTGATAAATCACATAAACATCATTTGCTATACCTCTAGTCATTCTTATATTAAGCGGATCGTTGATGCTTGGACGGCTCATAGTATACCAGTATCTGCTTCCCCAGAAGAACTCATAACCCACTTTTAAAGCTCTTGTAAAGTCATAGCGCCCACCTACATGCACCGCATAACCATCTTTTTCATTAAAGCCTAATAAAGCGCTAGTTGCTTGAGGTGCTTTCATCCAAGAAGTATTTGCATTGCTTCCATTGTAATACCCTAAAGATGCAAACCAGTTAAAGTCAGTTCCAAAGGTATTGTAGTTTTCAAAATGGATATTAGCAATAGTTGCATCACCTAGATTTTTAACACCTGCTCCACCAATTAAACCATTCATTACAGAATTGCCAGTATCAACTGGTAAAGAGAAATCAGTCATACGCGCTATGTTGAAAATAATCAAGTTATTTCCCATGCTACCCAAAGGAAGTTCTCCTTCTACCGCTGCATAGTAAAGATTTGCATCCGCATCTTGTTGATCACTCATCCAATCTCTTACTTTTCCTTCTTCATCCCATTGATAAGCTTTACCATAAGCTGCACGGATCGCTACTTTATGATCTTGTAAGCTTTCAGGTTTGTAAGTGATAACCGCAGCATCACCTAAAGTGTTGATCGCTAAAGCCGGATAGGTTGATTGTCTTAAAGCATTGTTTCTAAGATTTGTTCCAGGACCATCGGTTCCAGGTTGTCTTCCTATAGTTGCAATCCACTCAGGTGTGATGTAATAATCAAGATAAGCTCTATCTACATAAAGAATAGGACCACTTGTTCTTGTGTTTCTTCCTGCATCTAGCTCAAGTGGATCTCCACTCCATCCCATTTGAGACCAGTTTTTAGCCATAGACAAACGACCATAGAATTTAGTTTTTTCATTGATGTCTGCATTCATATTTAAATGAAGTTCCATCATCCACTTGTTATTTGCATGATAACTTGTAGTAGGAAGTTTGTAGTTTGTGTTTGAAACGGCATTTGAGAATTCAAGTCCGAATTTAACTTTACTTAAAGCAGCTTGGAATTCATTATCATCTGCTCTATCGTTAAGATCAGCGAGTTCAGCTTTAACTTCTTTGTTTTGCTTAGCTTGCGCTTCTCTTTCTTTTCTGATTTCTTTTAACTCAGCTTGAATGTTTGCAAGCTGCTTTTGAAGCTTAGTGATTTCATCATCTGCAGTTTGTGCAAAAAGTGATGATGAAAAAATACAAGCACTCAAAATAATTGAAAACTTAGTTTTCATGAAATAACTCCTTGTAAATATTTCAATTCAAATTAAAATAATAATTTTAAGAAAAAAAAGCTTTAATTTAGATTATATTAATTATTTTTCGCTAATAATTTCTATATCTAAAATTTTATCCCCTTGGCAGATTGAGTCTAGAACCTCTAAGCTTTCTTCATCTTCTAAATCAATTTGCCCAAAAACAGTATGCACTCCATCTAAGTGAGGTTGTGGACTATGGCAAATAAAAAATTGTGATCCGCCCGTATCTCTTCCTGCATGTGCCATCGATAAAGTTCCGCGTAAATGCTTATGATCTTGATCATCACATTCGCAAGGAATTTCATAACCAGGCCCACCTATACCATTGCCATAAGGACAACCTCCTTGCACGACAAAATTTGGAATCACTCTATGAAAGGTTAGATCTTTGTAAAATCCTTCATTAGCTAGATTAGCAAAATTGCAAACTGTTTGTGGAGCTTCATCGGCAAAAAGCTCGAGTTTCATTGTACCTTTTTCTGTTTTGATTAAGGCAAATTTATATTTGCCTGCATCGGTGGTATCGATTTGTTTAAGCATTTTTTCTCCTTATTCTATGTTAGTATAAACAGCTTGAACGTCATCATCTTCTTCAAGTTTATCTAAAAGCTTTTCTATATCGTTAAGTTGTTCTTCACTAAAACTTAAAGGATTGTTAGCGATGTATTCAAGTCCAGCTTTTTTAAGCACCAAACCTTTAGCCTCTATAGCTGAGCTTAATTCTCCAAAAGCAGTATAATCTCCGCTGATAACTAATTCTTCTTCATTTTGTTCTAATTCTTCAAGACCAGCATCGATTAGATCAAGTTCTAATTCCTCTAAATCTCCTGTAAATTTTTCAAGATGAAAAACCGCTTTTCGATTAAACATAAAGCCTAAGGATCCATTTTGCAAAATTTCTCCACCATTTTTACTAAAAATTGCTTTTACATTTGCCACTGTTCTAGTAGGATTATCTGTCATGCATTCAACGATCACCAATACCCCGTGTGCTGCTTTTCCTTCATAATGGATGTTTTTTATATCCACACTATCTTTACCACTCGCACGCTTAATCGCCGCATCAATGTTATCTTTAGGCATATTATTAGCTTTAGCAGTCGCTATAGCACTTCTTAATTTTGGATTCATATCAGGATCAGGCCCACCTTCTTTGGCTGCTACTTGTATAGCCTTAGCAAGCTTAGGAAAAAGCTTACTCATCTTATCCCATCTAGCCTCCTTAGAAGCTCTTCGATATTCGAACGCTCGTCCCATAAGTTTCTCACTTTCTTAAAGATTTTTACGCTTGAAAGTATAAAACAAAAAGGCTGATTAAAGCTTTAAATGATATGATTTCGGTACTTAAAATTTTAAAAAGGATTGAAGTGATTATAGAAAAAAAGGGACTTTTAAAAGCTTGGTTTTTTTTGATATGCGCTATTGTTTTTGAAGTTTTGGGTACGAGTTTTTTAAAAATAGAAAACATAATTTTGGGCTATTTTTTTATGGCTATGTTTATCGGTTTTTCTTATTTTTTTCTAAGCAAAGCCATCAAAAAAATTCAAATTGGGATTGCGTATGCGATTTGGGAATTACTAGGCGTGATTCTTATCCTTTTAGTTTCTTTTATCGTTTTTAAAGAGAATTTAACCTTGACTCAAATTTTAGGCATTGTTTGTTCTATTGCTGGGATTATTATGATTAATATCGGAGAAGTTAAAGAGTGAAATTTTATTTTTTAATTATCATTTTGTCTGCATTTTTAGATATCCTTGCAAATTTATTATTAAAAAAATCCAATGGCTTTAAATATAAATTTTGGGGAATTGCTGCTATTTTTAGTGCTATCTTAGCCTTTTTTCTGCTCTCTTTTGCTTTAAAATATATGCCTTTAAGTATTGCTTATTCGACTTGGGGTGCTATAGGGATTATCGGAACTTGTGCTGGAGGGTGGATTTTATATAAAGAGAAATTAAATAAAATAGGAATTTGCGGCGTTTTTTTAACTATATTAGCTGTGATTTTGCTTAATCTTTAGAATGGATTAATGATCCATTCTATTCTTTGCTTCAATCCCCATCAAAGCAAAAGCGGTTCTTATGCTTAAAGCAACTATGGCAAATAATTTTAATAAACTCTTCTCATTTTCAGCGCCCACTACTTTATTTTCATTGTAAAATTTATGAAAACTTGCTGCTAAATTTTTTAAATAATCTGGAATTTTTTGCAAAGATCGGCTCTCAAAAGCATCATTTAAAATCGCTTTCAAATTTAAAGCTTCAAAAAGCAAATTAGTCCCATCTTGATTTAAACTTTCCAAATCAGCCTCAATCACATCTGCGACGCTTTTATTTGCCTTTGCAAAAACTTGATGAATTCTTGCATGGGCGTAATTGATATAAAAAACAGGATTGGAATTATCTTCCTTTTGTAGATCGCTCACATCAAATTCTAAATGAGTATCACATCTTTTACTTAAGAATATATAACGCAATGCATCCGCACCAATTTCATTTAAAACATCACTCATCAAGATGAAATTTCCTGCTCTTTTACTCATCTTATAAGGCTCGCCATCTTTGAGCAAGGAAACCATCTGCGCTAAAATGATTTCAAGATCATCTGGATTAAAGCCTAAATAATCCATAGCAGCTTTCATCCTAGGAATGTATCCATGATGATCAGCCCCCCAAATATTGATACACTTACCATAAGATCGACTCATTTTATCTTTATGATACACTATATCAGCAGCCAAATAAGTTCCACGACCATCCTCGCGTATAATCACACGATCTTTTTCATCTCCTTTTAAAGAAGAAGCTAACCAAATTTTTCCCTCTTTTTCATAAATGCCTTGATGCTCTTTTAAAGCCTTTAAAGTCGCATTTAAAGCATCATAATAAGATCTTTCGCTTACGTAATTATCGATTTTAATTTTTGCTTGATCTAAATTTTGCTTGATTAAAATCAGCATTTTATCTTTTGCCCAATCTGATAAAGAAGGAATATTTTCTTCTTTAAAGAATTCTTTTCCAAATTCTTTATACGCTTCTTCAGCCAATTCGCTGATATAATCACCTTTATAGTATTGCTCTGGATACTCTACTTCTTCTTTTAAAATTTTCTCTTTTACACTCAATAAAACAGAAAGCCCAAGAAGATAAATTTGATTTCCCGCATCATTAACATAATATTCTGTATCAAATTTATAACCTAAATGCCTTGCCACTCTTGCTAAAGTATCACCAAAAATAGCTCCTCTTGCATGGCCTATATGCAAAGGACCTGTAGGATTTGCGCTCACGTATTCAAGTAAAAAAGTTTGAGTTTTGCCCTCATCTTTGGCAAATTCATTTGGATTTTTTAAAGCTTGAGTCGCAAGCTCATTTAAAAAATTTTTTGAAATTCTAAAATTAAGATAGCCATTAATAGCTTCAACTTTTTCAAAACAATGATGATTTTGAAATTTTTGTGCCAAATCACTAGCTATAATCATAGGAGATTTTTTTAACTCTTTAGCTAAAGAAAAAGCTAAAGGAGTGGCAAAATGTGCTAAGTTTTTATCCTTAGGATTTTCAAGAATAAAATCGCATCCTAAAACTTTTTTAATTTCGTCAAAAATAATACTTTTCAAGAAAAAACCTTAAGCTTTTTTTGTTTCATCTATATTTGCATCAATGTTTGTATTATTTTCCTTATTTTGTTTTTCTTCGATTTTTTGAGTATTTTTAGCTGTTTCGTCATCGCTATTCATCTCATCTTTAAAGGTTTTTATACCCTTGCCTAAACCCTTTGCAAGTTCTGGAATTTTTTTCGCTCCAAAAAGCAATACAACGATTAATAAAATAATCAACCAATGACTAGGACTTGACCAACCACCCATTTTATTCTCCTTTATTCCAAGTATTTTGAATTTGATCTAGATCTTGCCCCTTTGTTCTTAATCTATGGGCGACTAAAATTGCTCGCAACGCTTCATAACTTTGTTCAAGCTGATCATTTATAATCAAATAATCATACTCGAAAAGCTCTTTCATCTCATCGCTTGCATTCTCTAATCTTTTTTCTAGTTGCATTATTGTATCAGTATTTCGCTTAATAAGTCTTTTTTTTAACTCTTCTTTGTCTTTTGTTGTAATAAAAACGGAAACAATTTTATCTCCTAGCTTTTTTTTGGCTATTTTGTATCCTTGTACATCTATATCAAGAATAACTATTTTTCCATTATTAAGCGCTTCTTGCGTGTATCGCAATGAAGTTCCGTAAAAATTTTCATGCACTTTAGCCCATTCTAAAAAATAGTCATTTTTTATATCTTCTTGAAATTCCTCATGACTAACAAAATAATAATGCTCTCCATGTTTTTCACCTTCTCTTGGAGATCTAGTTGTAGATGAAATTGAAAAATATAAATCTAATTTAAATTCCTCAAAAAGTTTTTTTAAAAGTGTAGATTTACCTGCTCCACTAGGTCCTGACACCAATAAAATAAAATTTTTCAAATATTATTCCTCGTTAAAGGTAACATTAATGTTAATATTCATATTCATACCCTTAAGAGCTGCTTTTAAAGTGTCATCTTTAATACTCGAAGTGATTGCTCCTGCAATACTTTGACTCAATTCATTGACAATTTCTTCATTGGCTGTTTCTGATGCCTTAACATCTTGATCATCCAATACAGTTTCTTTGATCGTTTCTTCTTGTACTATTGTTTCACCTAAAGCTTGCTGTATATCACTTTCTTTAATATTATCTAATTCGCTCACCGCTAAATTTGGAACCACGACTTCTTCCTCATCAATTTGTAATTCTTTTTCATCAAAAACAGGTTTATCTTTGAAATCTTCTAAAATTTGAGGACTATCATCCTCATCGATCTCATATTCAAGCTCATCAAGCTGTGCTAATTCTTCTTTAATCTGATCTTGAGCGCTTAAATTTCCAAAATCATTGATTAAATTTTCCTCTAAAGATTTTTCTTCCTCTTCGATCACAGGTAAAATTTCCTCTTCTGGTTCTTCTATCTCCTCTTTGCTTTGCCCTAAAAATTCTGCATCTTCTGGAATATCATCAAAATCGACTTCTTTTTCTTGTTCTTCAACTATAGGCAATTCATCTTCAAAAGATCCTTCTTGAGAATTTGCTTGCTCTGATTCTTCGTCTAAATTTTCTTCTTGCAATAAAAATTCATCATCTTTTAAAATTTCATCATGATCTAAATTTTCATGATCTTCTAAAATTTCATTATCATTAATGTTGCTTTCTTCTGGTGCTTTTTCTTCTTCACGTGATTCATCGATATTTTCTTCAAGTTTAAAATTATTATCGAATTCTAACTCATCTTGATTTTCTTGAGATACTTGTAGATCTTCTTTATTTTCTTCTTCATTGTTCTCGTCTAATTCTAAAGCTTTATGTTCCCCATCAAGGCTATCAAAATTTTCTAATTCTTCATTTAAAGAATTTTCTTGATCTTTAGCTTCTTCAAGATCATCAAAATTTCCTAATTCTTCTTCGTTTATAGAATTTTCTTTTTTTATTTCTTCAAGATTTAAATTTTCTTCAGCTGAATTTTCAACATCAAAATTCAAATCATCGATTTTAAACTCATCTTCACTGATTTCATCATGAGAGTCTAAATTTAAATCGCCTATATCAAGTTCATCTTTCTTGGTTTCATCGTGAGAATTTTCAAAGGCTGTTGTAGTAATAGTATCATCGATCTTTAAATTTTCTCCATTTAATAAATTTAAAAAATCTGTAGGCAAAAAAGGCTTGTATAAAATTTGCGCGTCAATATCAACATTTTGATTACGAGGCGCTAAAAATATCAATTTATCACATTTTTCTTTTAAAACCTTTAAGGGAGCTGGAATATCACTATCAACTACAATAACATCATAATGACCTAAATCATCACTATAAGTATCAAGTTCTTCAAATTCATAAGACATTTTTTTAGCGCTAAGGCTTATCAATCTTGAAACTACAGAATTCTCATTTAAAAGTAAAATTTTCATCGCCTATCCTTAAAAATAATTACTATTCTACAAAATTTTCATTTATCCTTTGCTTAGACAAAAAAGAGAGTTTGCATATGAGTGATTGCTTCTAATATCAAATCTTTAAAATACTCCATCATTACAATCAAAATAACTATTAAAACAATAATTCCTAAAGCGATTTTAATAGGATAACCAATCACTAAAAGATTAAATTGTGGCATAGTTTTCATCAAAAGTCCAAAAATAGTATCGGCAAGTAAAGAAATTCCAAGTATAGGAAAACTCATAGTAAAACCAATGATAAAAATATTTAAAATGCCCGAATTTAAATAACGCATCAAATTTTCTTGAGGATAAAAAGCCCCCAAGTCAATATAACCCAAAGAATAACTTAAAAATAAAAGTATCAAATGATGTCCATTAAAAGCTAGAAAAAACAACAAAGCAATTAGATGTAAAATTTGAGATGTGATTGGCATATTCGTACCCGAACTTGGATCTAAAACATTAGCCATTGTAAATCCCATGATAAAAGCAATTTGTTCACCGGCCATCATAATAATGGCAAAAATAATTTGCAATATCAAACCTGCAATCATTCCAAAAATCACTTCACTTAAAAGTTGAATCACAAAAAAACTATCCAAATGTAAATTTTCAAGTTTTGCTAAAGGGTATAAATACATAGTTAAAAATAAAGCCAAAGTTGTTTTAATAATTATAGGAATAGAATTATGAGAAAAAAAAGGAAAGAAAACTATAAGTCCACTCATTCTAGCAAAAAGAAGCATAAAAGTGGCTACGTTTTTATCGCCTAGATAATTAACAAATTCCATTTGATTTTAAAGTATAGATTTGATCACAAAATTTTGCAAGATTGTGATCATGAGTGACAAAAAACAAAGCTGCTTCATTTTCTTTAACATAACTGATTAAAAGTTCTATAACATTTTTAGCATTATCAAAATCTAAATTTCCAGTCGCTTCATCTGCAAAAATAATTTTAGGTTTTTTACAAAGCACTCTAGCTATGCTTACACGCTGTTGTTGTCCACCGCTTAATTTCCCTATTTTTTGATTTAAAAGCTTATCAATGCCTAGTTTTTCTAAAATTTTTTCATCCAATTTTTGGTACGATAAAACACTAGCAAGTTCTATATTTTCTAAAGCAGAAAAGCCCTTAAATAAATAATGTGTTTGAAAAATAATGCCAAAATCATAACGACGAATTTTTAATCTTTCATTTTCATTTAAATGATAAAGATTTTTATCTTTATAAAAAACATCACCTTTATTTGGCTGAAGCAAAGAAGAAAGGATATGTAAAAGAGTGGATTTTCCACAACCACTACTACCCTCTATAGCAATACAATCTTGAGTTTTTAAAATTAAATTTAAATTTTCAAAGAGCGGGTAATCAAAGCTATGGCTTAAATTCTCCGCTCTTAAAAGTTCCATTATAATCGCTTTTAAAGCTGTGCAGCTACTTCAGCAGCAAAATCTTCAGTTTTCTTTTCCAAACCTTCGCCAACCTCAAAACGAATAAATTCTACGATTTTAATTTTACCGCCCAATTCTTTTTCTTTTTCAGTGATAACTTGCTCTATAGTTTTTTTATCGTCCATAACGTAAAATTGTCCCATTAGGGTTAATTTACTGTCAAGTTGAGAATTATCCGCTATAAAGCTGTTCATTTTTCCAGGAATGATATTGTCCCAAATTTTTTCAGGTTTTCCTTGTGCTTTAAGCTCAGCCTTAATATCTTCTTCTGCTTGTTTTAAAATTTCTTCACTAAGTTGTTTTCTACTTGCAAATTTAGGTATTTTAAGTTCTGGCTTATTTGGATCTTTTAATCTACGTCTTTCTTCATTTTCTTTTTCAAGTTCAGCCACCAAAGCTTTATATTCACTCTCAACAAAAGAAAGATCTAATTCCTCATAACTTAAATAGCTTGGTTTCATCGCTGCTATATGCATACAAATTTGTTTTAAAAAATCTCTTGATTTAGAAGCGATTTCAGCACTATCACAAGCTGCAGCAATGATAACACCTATGCGTCCATTTGTATGGATATAACCATTAACAACGCCATTAGCATTTGATTTTAAAGTTGCAAATCTTCTTACAACTAAGTTTTCACCAATGGTTGCAATTTGACTTTTTAAATATTCTTCGAATTTTACTCCATTGATTGTACTTGAATGAAGCTCTTCAACGCTTTGTAAGCTATTGTTTTGAATATGTGCTGTTGTATCTTTGGTTAAAGAAATAAATTGATCATTTTTAGCCACAAAATCAGTTTCTGAATTGATTTCAGTAATGGTTACACTTGAAAAGTCATCATTAACTTTAACACTCACTAAACCTTCAGCAGCAAGTCTGTCAGCTTTTTTTGCAGCTTTGCCCAGTCCTTTTTCTCTTAAAAGCTGAACCGCTTTGTCAAAATCTCCATCTGTTTCACTCAAAGCATTTTTACAATCCATCATCCCCGCGCCTGTACTTTCGCGGAGTTCTTTTACCATTGCAGCAGTAATTTCAGCCATTATTCTTGCTCCTCTTTAAAATCTTCTTCACTCATAGCTTCATCTAAAACTTCTTTTTTTTCTTCTTCTGTGATTTCTTGCTCTTGTGTAGCTGGAACTTCACCATCTTGTTCTCTTAAATTTTTTCCTTCATTGATAGCTTCAGCTATTTCTTGGCAAAAAAGTTGAACAGAACGAATTGCATCATCATTACCTGGAATAGGATAAGTTACTAAATCAGGATCACAATTTGTATCAAGAGGTGCTACAACAGGAATTCTTAATTTATTTGCTTCTTGAACAGCAATTTTTTCTTTAACTGTATCGATAACAAAAATCATATCTGGTTGAGTTTTTAAATGACGAATTCCTCCAAGATAAGCTAATAATTTTTCTTTTTTTCTTGTAAGCATCAAAGCTTCTTTTTTAGTTAAAAGCTTGATACTTCCATCTTCTTCCATTTTTTCTATAACTTCTAATTTTCTA
The DNA here is from genome assembly GCF_020135975.1 of Campylobacter sp. W0014. NCBI lineage: Bacteria > Pseudomonadati > Campylobacterota > Epsilonproteobacteria > Campylobacterales > Campylobacteraceae > Campylobacter > Campylobacter sp. W0014. The sequence continues at coordinate 31,458 of NZ_JACHTR010000002.1, forward strand.
ATTGATTGACGAATAGTGCCAAAATTGGTCATCATACCGCCTAACCATCTGTGATTTACATAAGGCATACCGCATTTTTCAGCGTATTCTTTAATCGCTCCGCCAGCTTGTTTTTTTGTTCCAACAAAAAGTATAGTTTTTCCTTCAGCTGCAGCATCGCGAACAATATTATAAGTATATCTAAAATATCTCAAAGTTTTTTGTAGATCTATAACATAGATACCTTTTCTTTCACCAAAAATAAATTTCTTCATTTTTGGATTCCATCTTCTTGTTTGATGTCCAAAATGAACACCGCATTCTAGTAAATCTCTCATGCTAACCATGATTTCTCCTTATAAATTTAGCTTTATTCCTCCGCACCCCTTAACTAAACAAGCTAAAAAGGAAGTTGGTGCGTGCGAAATGAAGTTTCGATTTTACCAAAATTAAGTTTAGTTTTTACTTATAAATATACTCTTTGGTTAGGCTTAAGTCATTATTGATTTCTTTTGTAATTAGAAATTGAAACAAATCCACACTACCCACACGAAAAGCTGAAGCACAAGATCTTAGATATAAATCCCACATTCTGATAAATTTTTCATCATATTTTTCTCTCACTTGTGGTAACACTTGATTGAAATTTTGACTCCACATATCTAAAGTTTTAGCATAATGTATTCTTAAACTTTCCGCTAAAAGAAGGTGAAAATCCCATTCACTCATAACACTAATAACCTCCCTTAAAGAAGGCAAATATCCCCCTGGAAAAATATATTGATCAATCCAAGCATTAGTTTTTCCCTCAAACATAGATAAAATAGAATGTAAAAGCATCATTCCCCCTGGTTTTAACACTTGTTTAACCTTCATAAAATAAAGTCCCAAGTTTTCTTTACCTACATGCTCAAACATACCCACAGATACAACTTTATCAAAATAATTTTCAAATTCTAAATCTTGGTAGTTTTGTAATCTTATTTCAACTTTATCTTCAAGATTAAATTCTTTCACTCTTTCTTTTGCTTTCTTGTATTGCTCTTCAGAAATCGTAACTCCAACAACATTAACGCCATATTGCTGTGCAGCCATAATGGAAAGCCATCCCCAACCACAACCTATATCTAAAAGCTTTTCTCCTTTCTTTAAATTAAGTTTTTTTAAAGTATGATTGATTTTGTTAATTTGTGCTTGATAAAGAGTATCATTTGGGCTTTTAAAATAGGCACAAGAATAACTCATAGTTTCATCAAGCCACAATTTATAAAAGTCATTTCCTAAATCATAATGGCTTTTGATATTTTTACTTTCTTGTTTTTGCGTAATTTTGCTTAAAACATCTTCCTTATTTTTTAAAAAATGTTTATTTGAAAAATAATACAATACCCTAGCTATCTCATCATAATTTCCTTCTATATCAAGCTTAGATTCCATATAATGTTTTGCAAAAACCAAACTTGTATCATTAAATAAATCAAATAAAGGTATTTTTTCTTTAAAAATTAAAGTAAATTGAGAAGGTTTTTTTCCAATGATCAATTCCTCGTTATCCCAAAATATAACTTTAAAATCACCATAATTCCATTTTGAAAGAATCTTTTTAATTAATTTTTTTTCAAACATAAGTACTCCAATTTAATAAAAATTATTAAACAGCAGTATTTCTCTTTTAAGTTTAAAATCTAATAAAATTGAAGATAAATTAAAAGATTTTCATCAAAGCCTGATGAAAATCTAAAAAAGGTTTAATGTAGTTTAGACCAAACTGAACGTTTCCAGCCTATAGCAAATACGCTTAAAATTACAAAGAAGATCATGATATAAATTCCTGTTCTTTCTCTTTCTTCTTTTTTACTATCGCCTACTTTTTCAATATAAGAAACAACTTTAGCTTGAGCAGATTCTGTTAAACCAACTCTTGGCATAGCAGTTCCTGGAAGTAATTTTTGAGTATCATTGATAAAGTCGTGTAGATATTGTTCCCCACGAGATCTAATCATCATTGAAAGATCAGGCGGTATTGAGCCTAAATAAGTTTTCAAATCACTATGTTTTGAAGGAGTGAAGAAATTATCATATTTTACATCATGACAACGACCGCAAGCTTCTATAAAAGTAGCCTTATCTTTAGCAAATGCAATGTCTTTATCTATTAAAGCAGTTTTTTCAGGACTATTTGCCATTTTTTGATATTTAGTTTCTATTTCTTTTTTAATTGCAGCATTTTCATTGGCTTCAAATTTAGCTCCCATTTCTTTAAGATAAGCAACTACGTTAGCCACATTAGCATTCATAACTTCTGGGGTATCTTGATAAGGAGGCATTGGAAAAGCGTCTCCAAATTTATGATATACCTTTAAAGCTACTGATGGATTCATCACCAAAGCTGCTAAAAATTTATCATCAAAAATAGCTCCGGCAGAACTTAAATCAGGAGGAATAACCCCAAAAGTAGAAGAATCAACAACTGGTGATGTGATATTGTCTTCTTTTAAACCATGACAACTTGCACAATTTCCAGCAAAAAATTCTTTACCTTTAGCCACATTACCTTTGCTAAGATCTATTTTTGCAACATTATCCCAAAGAGTTGTAACTTGATTTAAATCTTCTTTTGCTTTATCAAGTTCTTTTTGAGCACTCTCTATTCTTTTAGCATCATTTGCCTTTTTTGCATCATTTAAAGCTATTTCTTTTTGAGCTAAAATATTCTTAGCATAATTTATATCTTCTGCAGAAAAATCAAAATTAGCAGGAGCAACATGCGGTTTCATTACAGAATGAGCATAAGGCTCAACACCCCAATACACAATTCCTGCAAAAATTACTACTATTAAAAATATTTTAATTTCTCTCATTATCTAGCTCCTTTTCTTTCCATAATAGTAATTATAGGTAAGATGACTAGAAGTAATAATAAAAATACAACAGAAGCATAAAATCCTACCCAAGCATTTACACCCGTTGGAGGCAATTTACCATAAATAGTCAAGACGATCATATCTATAAGTAAAATCCAAAACCAAATAAAAAATAAAGGTCTTTCATGAGCTGGTTTTACCACTTCACTTCTATCAAGCCAAGGAAGCAAGAAAAAGATCACTTGAGCCACGCCAAAAGCCGCTAAACCGATATTAAAAGCTTTAATACCTGCTATATCAAAGAAAAATCCTCTTAAAACCTCATAACTCCATAAGAAATACCATTCTGGATAAATATGAGGTGGAGTTTTAAGTGCATCCGCTGGATCAAAATTGATAGGATCCATAGCAAATTCGAATTTAAAACAAACCAAATAAAAAAAGAAGATCATGAATAAACAAATATACATAAAATCTTTAGATAAAAATCCTGGCCAAAAAGGAATTACTTTTGAATTTTTAGTATCACCTGCCATATATTTTTCAGCTTCTAAATCAAAATCTAATTCTTCAGAAATTTCATTATTTACATGTGGAATTCTTAAAGAATAAAAATGGAAAGCAATGATTGAAATAATCACAATAGGAAGCAAACATACATGAAGCATAAAAAATCTTGTTAAAGTTGGATCAGAAACAGCATAGTCTCCGCGAATCCAAATTACAAGTTCAGGACCTATAAAAGGAATTCCTCCAAAAAGATTAGTGATAACCTGTGCAGCCCAATAACTCATTTGTCCCCAAGGAAGCATATAACCACTAAAAGCTTCAGCTGAAAACACAACAAAAAGAAGCATACCGCTTACCCAAATCATCTCTCTACCACGTTTATAAGAACCATAATAAATTCCAGTAAACATATGAATATAAATGATTAAAAAAATTACAGAAGCAGCTACACCGTGCATATGGCGCCATAACCAACCATAATCAACTTCTTGCATAATTGTTTTATTTACGCTATTAAAAGCAAGAGCAGTATCAGGCTTATAATACATTACGAGTAAAAGACCTGTTACAAAAAGCACTGCAAAAAGCGTTGTTAAAATAACACCCATTGCCCAAAGAAAATTAATTTGTTTTGGGATCCAGTATTTTACCATCAAAACATCAAATAATTTATTGATAGCCAATCTTTGATCAAGCCAATCTATTAAGCCATTTGCTTTTCTAATATGCGCCATAATTAAGCCTCCTTGGTCATTTGTTTATATTCTGGACCCTCTTCACCTAAAACAAGTTTAGTTCCTTCAATTTTAAAAGGAGGGATATCGAGAGGTCTTGGAGGAGGTCCAAAAATATTTTTTCCACTTGTATCAAATTCCCCACCATGACAAGCACATTTAAAAATTTGCTCACTTGGATGATATGCAGGAATACAGCCCAAATGGGTACAGAGTCCTATGACAACAGTATATGCCGCATTATCAACAACAACATCACGCTTTGGATCTTTTGCCATATTGGCATCTTTTTTTAAAATAAAAATAGGTTTTTTTCTCCATTCTATCGTTCTAAGCTCTCCAGCTTGCATCCCTGATAAATCTACTGTAGTAAAACCTGCGGCCTTAACACTTGGAAGCGGATCCCAAGTTTTTTTCATCGCAACAAGCGAAAAGGCACCGCCCACAGCAGCTACCGTTCCAAACGCAACTCCCATAAAGCTTCTTCTGCTTTCAGATGTAGCCATAACTTGTCCTTTCATTTTTATTTAAACAAACCATTAGTTTATCTAAAATAAAATTAATTTTTTCTTTGCTTATTAATCTCTTGTTTACTTATTTTAAGATAAGCCCTAAAAAAGAGAAAAAAAGAACAGGTAAAGTGATAAAAAAACTAAATTTGCAATACTTCAAAAAAGAGATTTTAATACCTCTTTTTGCTAAAAGTTCTAACCAAAATAAAGTCGCCAAAGATCCTATAGGGGTAAATTTTGAACCGATATTAACCCCTAAAAGATGTGCATATATCATATCTTTTGGAAAATCTTTTAATGCTAAATCGCCAATTAAAGTCATAGGCAAATTATTGAAAATTGAGGACAATAAAGCTGAAATAAATCCGGTGCTAAAAATAGCATTGATTTTATTATGTTCAAAATTTTGATATAAATTGGACAAAATTTCACCCACTCCACATTTATGTAGAGCAAAAACAACCACATAAAGTCCAAAGCTAAAAATAAAAACACCCCAAGGAGCATGTTTGATCACATCTAATGCTTCTCTTTTTTTAATCCCATAAGCTATAAACCAAAAAAATAAAGATTCACATAAAGCAATCAAGCTTTTATCCCATTGATATATTTGAGCGATAAAAAAACTAAGTACAAATAAAATCAAATAACAAACACAAAAAAGAAAAAAAGAAGTAGAAAATTTTATCTCTTTAGTGAGTTTTATTTCAAGATCGCGTGGTAAAGATCTTAAAAAAATAAAACAAACAATAAAAAGTGTAGATAACAAAACAAATAAACTTGGCAAAAACATATTTTTTGTAAATTCTAAAAAATCAAGATTAAAATAATTAGCCGTGATTAAATTGGTTAAATTAGAAATAACCAAAGTATTAGAACTTGCATCACATAAAAAAGAAACACTTAATAAAAAAGTATTGATAATGATACCATCTTTTAAATTTTTAAAAGTGCTAAAAATCGCAATAACAATAGGAGTAATAATCAAAATAGCACCATCATTTCCTAAAAAAGCGGTGATGAAAAATACAAAAATAAGCAAAAAAAGCATTAATTTTTTGGTTGCAATTTTTTCATTTTTATTTTTAGAATAATCCAAAATTTTTCTAGCTATAAAATCAAAAAAACCTAAAAGTTCTAAAGCAAAAGAAAGTATCATAAGTGCTAAAAGGGTTAAAGAGCTTCCCCAAACAAGATCAAAAATAAAAATAATATCATTGTAATTTACAAGTTTAAAAAGATAAACAAAAAAAGCCCCGATTAAAGAAATTATCCATAAAGATAAATTCCAAGGTCTTAAAAAAATAAAAACTAAAGTAATTAAAAAAAACAAAACCGCAAGAAACATTAATTTTGTTTCTTTTGGATTTTTATATAAATTTGTAAAATATCTAAAGCCGCAGGAGTGATACCGCTAATCTGACTAGCAGCAAACAAAGTTAAAGGTCTATTAAGCTCAAGTTTTTCAATTACCTCATTACTTAAACCACTTACACTTTTAAAATCAAAATCTTTAGGAATACGCATATCGATTAAATTTTTCATTTTTTCAACTTGTGCTTTTTGCATGATGATATAATGATAATATTTAGCTTCATTTAAAATTTCTCTTAAGGAATATTCATCCATCGTTTCAAAAATAGGATCTAGTTTTTTTAATTTTTCTATATTAAAACTAGATCGTGCGACTATTTTTTGCAAATTGACAATAGAACTGATTTTTTCTTCATCTAAATGAGCTAAAAATTCATTATTTTGATTATTAGGAGTTAATTCTTTTTCTAAAAGAAATTTCAATCCTTTATCTAAATTTTCTTTAATATTTTCAATAAATTTATAATCCTCATCTCCTAAAAGCCCAAATTCCTTGCCATATTTTCCAAGTCTAATTATGGCGTTTTCTTCTCTTAAAAGTAATCTAAATTCAGCTCTTGAAGTAAACATTCTATAAGGCTCTTTTGTTCCTTTTACCACCAAATCATCGATTAAAACACCTATATAAGCTTCATCTCGTCTTAAAATAAACGGTTCTTTTCCATCAAGAGCTAAAACAGCATTAATTCCTGCCATAAAGCCTTGTGCTGCCGCTTCTTCATAACCTGTTGTTCCGTTAATTTGTCCAGCACAATAAAGATTTTTAATCTTTTTGGTTTCTAAAGTATGATAAAGTTCTGTTGGATCAATATAATCATACTCAATTGCATAGCCAAAACGTGTAATCTTAGCTTTTTCAAATCCTTTGATAGAAGAAAGCATTTCTTGTTGAACTTCATAAGGTAAAGAAGTGGAAAATCCATTGATATAATACTCGGTAGCATCAATTGTTTGAGGCTCTATAAAAAGATGATGGCTTTCTTTATCCGCAAAGCGATTAATTTTATCTTCTATAGAAGGGCAATATCTTGGCCCTATTCCTTCAATTTGTCCTGTAAAAAGTGGAGCGCGATAAAAATTATTTTTAATAATTTCATGAGTTTTTAAATTGGTTCTTGCTATATAACATGGCAATTGAGTTGGATTAAAATCTCTAGTTTTAAAACTAAAAGCCTTAGGAATTTGATCTCCGTATTGAATTTCAAGAGCATCAAAATCGATAGTTTTTGCATCGACTCTAGGACAAGTTCCTGTTTTTAAACGCCCCATTTTCAAATCAGTACAAGATAAATTTTTTCCTAATTTTATAGAAGCAAGCTCTCCAACTCTCCCTGCTTCAAGTTTGTTTTCTCCTATATGGATAAGTCCGTTTAAAAAAGTTCCTGTTGTTAAAATAATTTTTTGAGCTTTGTATTCATTATTTAAATTAGTTTTTACCCCAACAACTCTATCTTTTTCAAATATCAACTCACAAACTTGCTCTTGTGAAATTTCTAAATTTTCAAGTCTTAAAAGTTTATTGCGCGCAACAATGCGATATTTATCCATATCAATTTGCGCCCTACTTCCTCTTACTGCTACACCTTTGCTTTCATTTAAAATGCGAAATTGTATGCCCGCGCTATCTGTAATTTCTCCCATTAGACCACCCATAGCATCAAGCTCTTTAACTAAATGTCCTTTAGCAAGTCCCCCAATAGCAGGATTGCAACTTGCCGCACCAATTTGTTCAATAAGAGTGGTTAAAAGTAAAGTTTTTTTACCCATTTTAGCAGCAACAGCACTCGCTTCGATACCAGCATGTCCGCCACCTATGACAATAATATCGAACATATTTTTTCCTATTTTAATAAAGAAGTTTTAATAATGAAAAGATTATATAACATTAAGACTTAAAATAAAGATTATTTTAAGTCTATAAAATTTATTTGTCTTCTTGAAGAGAAAATATTAATTCATTATAACTTTTACCCATACTTTTGCAGAAATCTTTTAGCATTTCTACGCCTTTATGGATACTTTGCTTTTCAACACTTAATAAATCACTATAAAGTTTTTCTATGGTTTCCAATGCTTTACGATTTGGCATACGTCTAACAGAATAATATCCGATTATATTATTTCTAGTATCTAAAGAAGGAGTTACATTAGCAAAAACCCAATAATAATCATTATTTTTGGTTTTATTTTTTACATAGGCAAAAATTTCTTTACCTTCTTTCATATAATCCCATAAAAATTTGAAAACAGTTTTTGGCATATCTTGATGTCTTACTATATTATGCGGTTGATATAATACTTCTTTCATAGTGTAATCCGCATATTTTAAAAAATCATCATTTGCATAAACTATTAAACCTCTTAAATCTGTTTTTGAAGTTATCAAACTATCTTTTTGCAAAAAAATTTCTTTTGACATTTAAACTTTTCCTTAAATTTTTAATTTATCTAAAATTTCACTACTTTTATGTTCTAAAACTTTTATATCATTGACAATAGTATCATATACTCTTTGATCAATATAACTTGCTTTTGATTCCTCTATAGCTTTTTTTGCATTTGATTTGATTAATTGCTTTGTAGAATCCAATTCTTCATCTGTGACAAAATGATTGATAATATTTTTTATCCTATCATCTAAACATAAATTCGAAATTGGATCCACGCTAGATAAATCAAATTCTTGTGCTCCATTGAGACTTAAATATATATTTGATTTATACAAAATATGATCAAGTTTTATAACCGATAATGCTAGTCTATTAGCAAGCTCTGAAAAATCTTTACCTAAAGTAGAGCTATTCTCCTCTAAACCTCTAAAAGCTTGAGAAAATTTTTGAATTCTTTCTTCTGATTGACTTACAATGTTAAAGACTTGCTCACTACCATTTTGAATATTGATAAAATCTTGTTGCATGGTTTGGATTGCTATAGAAATTTCACTTGTAGACCTTTGAGTTCTTTCGGCCAATTTTCTCACTTCATCGGCAACCACTGCAAATCCTCGTCCATGCTCTCCTGCACGTGCAGCTTCTATTGCAGCATTAAGCGCAAGTAAATTTGTTTGATCAGCAATATCTCTGATTACCTCAACTACAGAAGTGATATTTTGAGAATTAGCAACAAAAGTTTGAACGGTTTCTTTGCTTGAATTAACTACCTCCATTAAAGATACCATAGCATTTTGCAAAGAATCAACTTCACTTCCATTTTCTGTTGCTGTATGGGTAATAGAATCAACCACATCATGTACATCTTTCATAACATCAATATCTTTATTTAAAGAGATAGAAATTTGCGACATATCTTTATTTTGATTTCCAAGACTAAGATCCATTAACGCTCTTGATAAAGCATTTTTAAATACAGATTTTGAAGTATTTTCTACATTAGCTAAAGCTTTATTGATAAATTCAATATTATGAGCAAAAATACCCTTAAGACCCTCAGGTAAAGCTTTGCGATAAAATTCTCCTTTTTGAGAGCAAGCTATAGAAGTACTGATCTCTCTTAAATAAGCTTCAAGGTTATCTAAAGTGTTGTTAAGATTATCTGAAATTTCTGCAAATTTTTGACTTTTTGTTTTTATATAAACAATCCTATTTTCAAAATTTCCTTCTCTTAATTCCCTACAAAGATCATATAGCTTATCTATCATTATTTGTTCATCTTTATAATACATAAAAAGATAAACCACAAGCGCAATAATAAACAATACAATCACTGCTCCAATATAAGCATGAACAAAAATTGTTCCAAAGATACTTAAAATACCTAGAAAAATAGCCAAAAATAATCCATTTTTCATTTTAAATTAAATCTCCTTTTTTTGAAAGTAAAATATTTAAATTTTGCATGATTTTAAATTAAAGACAGAATTAAACTTTTGTAGAAAAAACCCAAAAGTTAAAATATATTTTACAATCATAAATATTAATTTGTCTTTAAATCTTCATGTTGCAAGTTGAAAATAAGCTCATTATAGCTTATTTTATAAGAACTAATAATTTCTGCTAAAACTTTAACTCCTGCTTGAATTCCGCCTTTTTGTTCTGTTTCCCTTAAAGTTTTATAAATTTCTTCTATCATAGGTAAAATTTTACGATTTGGGGCTCTACGAACAGAATAATAATTAATAATATTGCCATGCATATCATAAGAAGGGGTTACGTTGGTAAAAACCCAATAATATCTTCCATCTTTAGCTTTATTTTTTACAAAAGCAAAAATTTCATCACCTCTTTGTATATAATCCCATAGACACTTAAATACTGTTCTTGGCATATCTTTATGCCTTATAATGTTATGAGGCTGATTTAATAACTCATCTATTGCGTATCCTGCATATTTAGCAAAATCATTATTTGCATAAATGATATTCCCTTTAAGATCTGTTTTTGAGGTAATTAAAGCATCATGTTCTACTATTATCTCTTCCATAAACTCTAAAAATCTTTCTGTAATAATTTTAAAAAAATTTAAAATAATGCCGAGATTTTAAAGAAATCAGCAAGACATACTTTGTAAAAAGTTTAATGCTAACATAAATATATTTAATTTCTCATAAAATGAGAATTTTTGTAACATTGTAGCCTAAATAATTTTTCACAAAAGATCTAAAATATAACATTTAATTTCTATTTTATTTTTTGTTTGTTAAGATGTAACCAATTGAAATAAAATTAAGGAGTTTTTTTGGAAACTTTAAGTCAAACCTTTGCAGAGATAAGACCTCCATTATATAAAAGAATCCTAAAAAGTTTAGGTTTTTGGGTAATTATAGGAATTATCGCTGGAATTACGCTTGGATATATTGATAAAGAATGGGCAATTGCGAGCAAGCCAGGAGTGGAATATTTTATAAAATCTTTAAAAGTTTTAATTGGACCTATTATATTTGTAACCTTGGTATTAGGAATCATTAGCCTTGAAAGCCTAAAAAAAGTTGGAAGTATAGGAGCTAAAGCTGTGATATATTTTGAAGTTGTAAGCACCTTGGCTTTAGCTATAGGTATCTTTATGGCTAATATAATGCAACCTGGGCATGGAATGAATCTTAGTCCGGATCAATTAGATACTCAAAGTGTGCAAAAATATATTTCACAAACAACAGAAATTAGTGCTGGCTCAGAAATCATGCACATCTTAAAAGATGCCATGCCAACCGATATTATTACTCCTTTCACAGAAGGAAAAACTATACAAGTTTTAGTAATTGCCATCGTTACAGCTTTAATTATTTCTCTAATGAGAACAGAAGATAAGCAAGCCATCCAAAGAGTTTTAGAAGTTCTTCAAAATTTTGTTTTTAAAATTCTACAAATTATAATGTATTTTAGCCCTATCGCCGCTTTTTCGGCTATGGCTGTTTTAATTGCACAATATGGTATTGGTTCTTTGATTAATCTTGCTTATTTGCTTTTAGTTATGCTAATTTCTTGTTTAGTATTTATATTTGGCATTTTAGGAATAATTTGTTATTTTGCCAAAGTGAATATATTTAAATTTATGAGATTTATAGCTCGTGAAGTTTTAATCGTCTTTGCAACAAGTTCGAGTGAATCTGCACTCGCTCCTTTGATGAGAAAATTAGAAAAAGCAGGTCTTTCTAAAGCCACTGTTGGACTTGTTTTACCAACCGGTTATAGTTTTAATCTTGATTGTACCAATATTTATCTAGCCATGAGTTTAATTTTTTTAGCACAAGCTTTCAATGTAAATCTAAGTCTAGCACATGAAATCAGTATTTTAATCGTTCTTATGATAGCCTCAAAAGGTGCTGTTGGAGTTACAGGATCAGGATTTATAGTTTTAGGTAGCACTTTAGCTGCTTTGGGAAATATGGAAATATCTGAAGCAAACGCCACTTTAGCCGAAGTTCTACCAGTTGCAGCTATTGGAATACTTTTAGGTGTTGATAAATTTATGTCAGAAATGAGAGCTGTAGGAAATCTTTGCGGAAATAGCGTTGCAGCCTTAATTGTTTCGATTTGGGATAAACAAATTGATTGGGAAAAATTCCGTTATGCTATGGATAATCCAGAAAAATTCCATAATGCGGGTATGAATTAATAAATTCTTTCTAAGAAGTCATAGCGATTGATTTCTTGGAAAATATTATCTTGTTTATGAAGCTGCCTTAAAAAACTTTTATCAAAACTAAAATTAAATCCGATTTGAACTGCGATATCATTTTCATTTGCATTGGTATTAAAAATACGACGGGATAAATTCAAATTTAAGACACTATAAGGTGAGTAAATTAGCTGATAGTTTGTTTTTTCTCCATCTTTAATTACATCAAATGTAAATTTATTATAAAAAGAATCAACAAAACTGATTCCCAATTGAAAGCTTTTATTAATTTCATCTAAAACATAATAATTACTATAAGCTTTAACAAAGTCACCATAACCAAATTCTGCTCCGAAGCTTTTGGCATTTTTTTGCTCTTCTTGTTTATCTACAAAGCCATTAAAACCAAATAAAAAATTATCTTTTTTATAACGATTAATTAAACCGCTAGAATAATTATAACCATCTTGAGCGATAAAAAGTTCTTTTTGAAATAATAAAGAATCATTTTCTCCCTCATAAATTGAACTTAGATTTTTAACGCGAATATTTTCATTTTGAAAATCTAAAACACCATCTGTTGCATCAATGCCATTTTCACTTTCTAAAGTATTTGATAATAAACTATTTAAAGCTTTTTGAAAATCTAAATTTTCTTCTTGTATTTTGGGAGCTTTTTTAACAGTTTGAAAGTCAAATTTATGCCAAGAACAACTCACTTCATGCGCATTCAATAAAGAGAATAAAAAAAATACATAAAAAGTATTTTTCATTAAATCAGCTTTTCCTAAGATATTATTGTATATTAAAATAGAAGTATTATAAAAAAATAAAATAAATACTATATCAATAATTAAAATAAAATATTTGTAATTTTAAAATTATAGGGTATAATTTCGCCATAAATTTTTAAAAAAGGGAATTTATGCAAAAAGATAATATTATAGCTTTTATTATACTCATCATAAGTATTGTAGCTTTTATTATTTGGGGTTTTAACTATACTCATCAACATTTAATACTTTTTATACTTGCGGCTATTTTTGGTATATTTATGGCTTTTAATATTGGCGGTAATGATGTTGCCAACTCCTTTGGAACAAGCGTTGGGGCTAAAACAGTTACAATAAAACAAGCCTTACTTATTGCTGCGGTTTTTGAATTAAGCGGGGCTATTTTTGCAGGTGCTGAAGTTACTCAAACTATACGCAGTGGAATAGTAGTTTTTCCCAAAGAATTTAATCCTATGCTTTTTGTTTCTATTATGCTAGCTGCCCTTCTTAGCTCTGGACTTTGGATCTTTATAGCTACAAAAAAAGGTTTGCCTGTATCAACTACACATAGTATAATAGGTGGCATTGTTGGAGCAAGTATTATGATGGGGCTTTTAAAATTCGATGGTTCTCAAACTCTTTCTATGGTTAAATGGAGTGGAATTGTAAAAATTGTTATATCTTGGGTCGCCTCCCCTTTGCTTGGAGGATTGGTTGCTTATTTAATTTACTCCTATATTGACAAAAAAATACTCAAACCTTCTGAAAAACTAAGTGAAGATTTAAAAAATATAAAGAAAGAAAAAAGGAAATTTAAGGAAAATTATTTTCTAAGTCTTAAAAATAAATCAACCGAAGAACAAATTAAAGAACTCTCATCGATTGCCTTAGATGATGACGAACAAGAAAATAGTTTTTACAAAAACAAAATTAAAGAATTTAAGGAAAGAGAAAAAAATATAGATATATATTCTATTCTAAAAAGACACATGCCTATAGTTGCATGTATCAGTGCAGCAATCATTGCAGCGATGTTTTTATTTAAAGGTTTAAACAATGTAAGCACTTTGGATATTTTGCAAAATTTTTGGATTATAGGAATTTTAGGAATAATTAGCTATGTTATAACATTTGCTATCGTTAAAATTGTCAAGAAAAATGAATTAAGTAAAACAACCGATAGACTTTTTTCATGGTTTCAAATTTTTACTGCTTCAAGTTTTGCCTTCTCTCATGGAGCCAATGATATAGCTAATGCTATTGGGCCTTTTGCAGCAATTTTAGATGTTCTTAAAAATGCTACTATTAATGCTAATTCGCCTATACCATTTGCAGCAATGGCTATGTTTGGGGTTGCTTTAGTTGCTGGTCTTTGGTTTTTAGGAAAAGAAGTGATCGCTACAGTAGGATCAAAATTAGCCACCATTAAACCAACCACAGGTTTTAGTGCAGAACTTGGAGCTAGTATCGTTATACTTTTAGCGACTCAATTTGGAATTCCGGTAAGCTCTACTCATATTTTAATTGGTGCGATCTTAGGTATTGGTGTGTATAATAAAAATGCAAATTGGGCTTTAATGAAACCAATAGGCTTAGCATGGATTATTACTTTACCAGCTGCTGGAATTATGGCCGCGATTATATTCTTAGGATTTAAATTTATCTTAGCAATTTAATAAATTGCTAAGATAAAAATTTATCATTATAAAACTAGTATCGACTAAATCATTACACCTTTAATTATATGCTTTTTAACTTTTGCAAATAATTTATCATTATTATAAAGAGGACTCTTTGGAGTAGAAATTTCTTCATTTTCATTAACAAGTATTAAATTAGCATCTTTTCCTACTTCAATAGCTCCAGCATTTAAACCTAAAAATTCACTAGGATTTCTGCTAGTAAAGTTACAAAGTTCTTTCCAAGTTAAAAAACCATTTTTAATGAAAAAAGTATAACAAAGACTTATGAAATCAGATATTCCATCGATTCCAAAAGCTGCTTCATCAAAAGCTAGATCTTTTAAAGAAGAAGATTTAGGACTATGCATAGAAGTTAAAAATTGAATTTTTCCCTCTTTTAAAAAGGTTCTTAAAGATTCTTTATCTTGGATACTTCTTAAAGGAGGATTTAATTTAGCTGCTGTATTAAAATTTTCACAGGCACTATCATCTTTAATCAAATGATGAATACTCACTAATTTAAGATCATTGTCATCTAAAATTTCAATAGATCTTTTAAGACTCAATAAATCAAAAACAACCTTAACCCCATAAAACTGAGCAATTTCCTTGATCTTTGCAACTTCGCTAGTTTCAGCAACTGAGCTCATTCCCATAAGACCTAAATTAAAGCTAGTTTTGCAATCATTCATCACCCCTCTATCGTCAAAATCACTATTATTACAATGAGTAAAAACGAAACTATCTTTCATTAAAGCGTATTGCATAACTACGCGCAAAATATTCGTATCACTAGAACTTTTAAGCTCTAAAGCATTAGCTTTTTTATTTAAAAATGTGGCTAGATTTTTAATTTTTCCATGAGCGTCCAAAACGCGTACATTTGGAAAAATTTTTATTTTTTTAGAATTTAGATTTTGTAAAAAAAGTGAAAAAATCTCTTCATCAAAATCCATACAATCACGCAAGACAACAGCGCTAAAACCATTTTCTATACACTCTTGTTCTAAAAATGATAAATGATCCAAAGAAAACTTATCATCTTTCAAGCTAACACCCAAATCTACAAAAGAAGGCAATAAAGTCATTTCTTTAGCGTCTAAAATTTCATCGCCTTCTAATTGGGTACCTATTTTTGAAATTTTTCCATTTTGAACCAAAACATCTTGTAACTCTTGGCCATAAATTTTAGCATTTTTAATAAGCATTTTAACTCCTATTTTTTAGCTTTTAATAATTCCTGTACCGCTTTTTTTACATCTTTTCCTTGTAAAATTTGTACAACTTCACGCACTATAGGTGTATAAATTTGATTTTTTAACGCTATTTTTTCTATAGCATAAGCTGTTTTAACTCCTTCAGCAACCTCACCTAAATCTTTTAAAATATCATCTAGCTTTTGATTTTTAGCGAGTGCTAAACCCACACGATAATTTCTAGAAAGCTGACTTGAAGCAGTCAAAAACAAATCTCCTGCCCCGCTAAGCCCCAAAAAAGTTTCTTCTTTAGCTCCAAAAAAATTTCCGAAACGATGCATTTCTATAAGTCCTCTTGAAATAAGAGATGCTCTTGCATTATTGCCCAAATTTAAACCATCGCTCACTCCACTAGCAATAGCTAAAACATTTTTATAAGCTCCGCAAATTTCTGCACCCCTTGTATCATCACCTACATAGGTTTTTATAAAATCAGGAAAAAAAGCTGCAAATTCTTCACAAATTTTAAGATTAAAACCACTAATGACTAAAGCACAAGGCAATTTTTTCTCAACCTCTGCTGCAAATGAGGGACCACTTAAAACACATACTTGATCTTGACTTACAAATTCTAAAAAAATTTCATCTAAAAATTTACAAGTTGAAGTTTCTATTCCTTTAGAGGCGATTAAAATTTTTTGACCTTGGTTTTTAAAATGTTCTTTAAGCCACTTATGAATTCCTTGAGAACTTAAAGCAAAAACAAGATAATCACATTTTAAAGCAGTATCTAAATCAACAAAATGAGTTAAATTTCGCTGCGAACGAGAAGTGATTAAACAAGTATTTTTAACATTTAGGGCATGGTATAAAGCGCTACCCCACTTTCCCGCTCCAATAACTGCAATTTTACTCATTAACCTAACTTTGATTTTAAAATTTCATTCACTTTAGAAGGATTAAAAGCTCCCTTGCCCTCTTTCATAGCCTGACCCACAAAAAATCCAAAAAGTTTATCTTTACCGTTTTTATATTCTGCAACTTTGTCATCATTTTCTTTTAAAATTTTCTCAATCACTGCTTCAATTGCTGAGTCATCACTTACTTGTTTTAAACCCAATTTATCAATGGCTTCATCAATGCTTATTTGAGTATTTTCAAACACATAGGCTAAAACCTCTTTACCCGCTTTAGCACTGATAATACCTTCTTCTATGCGTTTTATTAAATTTCCAAGTTTTTGCGCATCCACTGGGGAATTTTCTATAGTTAATTCTCCTTTTAAGAGTCCCATTAATTCTGTATTTAACCAATTAACACAAAGTTTAGGATTTAATCTTTGAGCAATTAGATTTTCAAAAAAACGACTTATTTCAAGAGAGCTAATAAGAACTTCTGCATCACTTTCTTTTATGTCTAATTCTTGCATATAACGTTTTTTCTTTTCATCTGGTAATTCTGAAATTTTAAGTTCTAAAAACTCATCTTTAAGCAAGACCGGCAAAAGATCAGGATCTGGAAAATAACGATATTCTGCAGCCTCTTCTTTCCCTCTCATTGAGCGAGTGGTTAAATTGCTTGTATCAAAAAGTCTTGTTTCTTGAACGACTTCTTTTTCATAAGTTCCATCTTCCCAAGCCTCAATTTGACGCTTTACTTCATAATCAATTGCTTTTTGTATAAAACGAAAAGAGTTAAGATTTTTAATTTCAACCCTTGTATAAAGTTTAGTATCTCCTTTAGGACGAATACTCACGTTTGCATCACATCTAAAACTTCCCTCTTGCATATTTGCGTCTGAAATATCCAAAAAACGTATAACAGAATGAAGTTTTTTAAGATAAGCGACCGCTTCATCGCTGCTTCTTAATTCAGGTTCGCTTACAATCTCAAGTAAAGGAGTTCCTGCACGATTTAAATCTACTTTTGAAAAATTACTTTCATGGATGTTTTTTCCTGCATCTTCTTCTAAATGTGCCCTAGTGATGCCTATACGTTTATTTTCTCCATTTACATTAATAAAAAGTTCTCCATTTTCTACTATAGGAATATCAAATTGAGAAATTTGATAAGCCTTAGGCAAATCAGGATAAAAATAATTTTTACGATTAAAAACACTTTTTTTATTAATAGTGGCATTCACAGCTTTTCCAAAAAAAATCGCTTTTTTAACTGCTTCTTCATTTAAAACAGGTAAAGCACCTGGCAAAGCTAAACAAGTAGGACAAACATTAGTGTTAGGAGTTTCTCCAAAAGAAGTTGCACAAGAGCAAAAAATCTTTGTTTTGGTATTAAGTTGAGCATGAACTTCAAGTCCTATGACTACTTCAAACATTAAATTTCCTTGATACTTAAATTATCTTTGGTATTATTTTAACATTATTTTCTTTCAAAATGACTTTAAAAAATGAAAAGCAAAGATTAAATATTAAAAATTAATGAGAAATATTATTTAACTTATTTTTAAGTTGGTAATTTTCTATTAGCAAAATAAAAATTAGAGTTAAAAGCAAACCCGGAGTAAGTCCTAAGCATAAATATATATAAGAATTAAATTTAAGAAACATCAAAAATGCACCAAAAAACATTAAAGCCAAAGATGCACCTTTGAAAAATTCTAAAATATAAATCAATGATCTTCCTCTATCTTAACAGCTCCGGCTAAATATACATAAGTTAAAATCATAAAAATAAAAGCTTGCAAAAAAGCCATAAAAGTTAAAAGCACATAAGCAGGAAGTGGCGCTACATAAGGAACAAGAGCTAAGATAACCATTAAAAACAAATCATCTCCTTTGATGTTACCAAAAAGACGAAAAGATAGGGAGATTACGCGAGAAAAATGAGAAACAATTTCAATTGGAAACATTAAAGGCGCTAAAAATTTAATAGGTCCCATAAAATGAGAAAAATATCTCACCACGCCTTGAGTTCTTATCCCTTCAAAATGATAATAAACAAAAACAATAATAGCTAAAGATAAAGTTAAATTTAAACTTGCCGTTGGCGAATGAAAACCAGGGATAATACCTATAACATTACTAAAAAATATAATAATACCCAAAGTAGCTACTAAAGGAAGGTATTTTCTAGCACTTTTTTCATCTCCTAAAGTATCACGCCCCATAGAAAGAACACCTTCCAAAAAAGCTTCTCCTAAATTTTGCAAACCACGAGGGACAAATTGCATAGAACTAGTGGCTCTATAAGCAATGATTACTGCAATAAAAGCTACTAAACCTAGGTGAAAAAAATAAGAAAAAGTATGACTTGAATCAAATAAAGAACTAAATAAAAATAAATCTTTCATAATTTCCTCAGAATTTTTTATAAAAGCTTATTCTAACACTGTCTTGCTTATAATTTAATGAAAATAAATTTTTATTTTCATCCTCAAAATTTAAGAGTTGAAATATTTTAAAGCTTTTTGAAATTTTTGAATATCATGAGCTTTATTGTCTTTTTTTACTATGATTAAATTTATAGCTTCTTTTAATAAAGCTTGGATTTGAATTAAAGTGTCATTTATATTTTCTCTAAGCTCATCATCATTTTTTGATTTTTGCGCTATATTAATTGCAAAGTCTTTTAGATTTAAATCATCTAAAAGACTTTCTAGATTTTCTATATTTTCTTGTATTAAAGCAAGTTTAAAATCATCAAGCCATTTCTTCATTATTGTGTACATCTCTCCAAGCTTCCAATAATCCTTTGGTTACATTAATCACCTCATCAATTCTAGCTTCGTTATTTTCTAAATTTGCCAAAGATAGAAGTTGAATTTCTCTAGTATAAAGCCCGCTTAAATAATGTGCTACTTCTCCACCTTTTTCATAGTCTAAAGTATTGATTAATTCTATAAAAATAGCTGTAGTTCTTTTAACAAAATAAACCCTTTGCTCTATATCTTCATTTTTAATAGCTACTTTAGCTCTAGCACAAAAACGCAAGATGCCCTCATAGAGCATTTCAATCAATTTTTGAGAAGATTCTATCCCTACTTGATTTTGAGAATAAGCATTATAAGCTAAACTATTTTGCATAAATTTTCCTTAACTGTTTGAATTATTTGCAGCATTAATCATATTTGTAACTGTGGTTAATTGCTGATTGAGTTTATTTAAAATACTTTCATATTGTAACCACTGATTTGCCATAGTATCATATCTTGCATCAATCATATCTTGAGCTGATTTTTTTGACTCATTTAAAGATTTTGTATCATTAGTCAAACTTTCATCATATTTAGTCAATGAACCATTAGTTCCTGTTATGCCTTGAAGAGTTGATTTAAGTTGAGCAAAAATACCCTTACCTTCGATAGGTTTAGCAGCTATAGTCGTTTCGCTTAAACCAAATTGCTTAAGAAATTCTTGATCTCCTTTAATTGAAAAATCAGAACTTCCATCACCACTAAATTTAAGCTTAAAACCTTGTTCTCCATTTTTATTATAACTTTCTACCTTTACTTTTAAACCATCTATACCAAGACTATTGATATGACTGGCTAAATTTTGAAGCATTTCTTCTTCAGTTTTACCAGTAAGTACGAAATTTTTTCCATCAGTTGTTTTTGATACATCATAAGTTTGACCACCAAAAACTATAGTAAATTTACCAGGTTCAAAAGTAAGGCCTTTGTTTTCTTCACTTTCTCTACTTGATTCATCCTTGATTAAGTATTTATCTAAACTTCCTTTTTTAATCAAATCTCCAGTATGGTTAATATCTTCATATTGGGTAATTCCAGAAAAAAAGCTTTCTGCAAAATCAGGATTTTCTTTTACCTTGCTTTCAAATTTAGATGAATCAAAATCCAAAGTTCCAGCATCGTTTAAAGTTAAACCAAAATCTTGCATAGAAAGCATAACTGTGGCACTAACTTTATTACCATTTTCATCCTCAACGGTTCCACTAACTGATTGAGAATCAAATAAAGCAGAAAGTATAGTAGAACGTATAGAATTAACTTCAGTTACACCCTGTAAGGTTCCTTTGGTTCCTGTTTCAGAATTATAATCAGTAGCAGCATTAAGATTGGTTACTAAATCATTATACGCATCTACTAAGTCTTGCATGGCCTTAGTTACAGCTTCGTTATCTTGTTGAACATCAAAATCAATTTCTCCGGTTTTATTTAAAGTCAAAGTAAGTCCTACACCTAGATCGGTTACGGTATTACTTTGACGTATCATTTTAATTCCATCAAGAGTAAATTCAGCATTTTGGGCTTTTTGAATATGTAAAGGATTTTCCTTGTCATCAACAATTCCTACACCTTTCTTATCCTTAGACGGATCAAAAGTTTCAATCCCCACAGATCTATCATCAAGCTTCCATCCAAGACTATCAAAAATCCCTAAAGCATTTTCATCAAATTGATATTTTCCTTCAGCATCTTTCCCACCAGGGTAAAAACTAATAGCACTGTCTTCTCCGGTTTCTTTACTAGTTAAAGTTAAACGATAAGGGGTATCTTTTTCACCTGTATTTACGATCTTTGCAACTATCTCACCGCCACTTGCTTCATTAATCTTATCGGCTAAATCTCTAAAAGTTGTATTCTTATCAACAGTAACTGTATATTCTTTGCCATTAGAAAAAAAAGTTAAATTAGTAGGATTTTCTAATGTTGAATTAATAAAACCGCTATCATTTGCCAAACCTTTACTTTGATAAACGTCTTTTTGTGCAAGTTGAGTTACATTAATCTTCATACTTTGTAAAGACACCCCACTACTAGCTGTCAAACTTGCTGGAGGATTTGTAGTTACACTTGCACTTACTTTTCTCTTTGCAAAAGCAGTCGCATCTGCCAAAGAAGAAACTGCGGTTTGAAATGTAAGCAATTTTGTTTTTATTTCAGTTAAATCTTTTTGCTTGGTTGTATTTTCTTCTATTTTTTTTGTATAAGGATCTACTCTAGCTTTTTCCTCTGCTTCTTTTAACTTATCTAGAGTATCTTGAGTTAAAACCCCAGATCCAAAACCTAAACTCGATAAACTACCAAGTGCCATTTTTAACTCTCCTTATCAAAAATCATACCGATTACATCTTTAAAATATTCTGCCAATCTCATAGCCTCTTCACTAGGAATTTTACGTATTTCTCTTCCTGTGCTTTTTTCAGTTACGCTGATATACATTGAACCTGTTTTATCGCTATATCCAAAACGAACATTAGTATCTAAAGAATCCATTTGTTCGTTTAATTTATTTGTAATATCTGCTAATTTAGCATCCAAATTTTGCTGATTATCATCGCCTCCTTGGCTTTGTTTTTCAGCGTGAATATCTGAACTAGCTTTCTGAGATTTTTCAATTCCTTGACTCATCTGAGTCAAAACCATATCCATTTTTCCATTTACTTTCGAAATTTCCATTTTAAAATCCTTTTTAAAATTTCTTCTATTGCTAGTTAAACTCTACATCGGCAAAAAAATAATTTTATGAATACTTTTTAATAAAAATTTTAAAATTTTTATATATTTTTATACAAGCAAAAAGTGTGCCAAAATAAAAATTATTTTTATCTAACCCATAATTTCAAATTTTTTAAATAATTGTGGATCATTGTCTAAAATATTACGCAAAATTAGATCTTTTATGATATTTTCGTTACAGTCAGTCTGCTGAGGCCAAGCTCTTGTATAACCCTCGGTTTCATTTTTAGCACTCGCATCAATAGCTAATCTATCCTCTTTTACGAATAAATCTCTTTTTGCATCAATGTTATTTACCACTCTCCAAACTAGCATGTATGGATTTTCTAATTTATTATTTGTATCTAAAAAGACTAAAATTCTAAAATGTTTTTTAAATTTTAACAATCTTTCAAAAACTTGAGAATTTCTTTCTTTTTTATCAAGTAAAATACAAACTATAGGGCTTTTGCATTCTTTATAAAACTGCTTTAAAGCAAAAAGCTCTACTTCAGAATTAAAAAGTTCAAATAATTTTTCATCCTCTAAAATTTCAAGCTCTTCTATCTCATTTTTATCACAAACATCAAGTCCTGCTTTTCCGCCAAAACAAGAATTAGGTGAAGCATGATCAAGCTGATCGCAAATTCCTTCGCTTATAAGTAGTTTTTGTACGCAAAAACGATTGAGAATATAAGGAATTAACGCATCATAATCATCTAAACTAGGCGCATCTTTATCAACAAAAATTGCATGTTTAACAAAACTCATTTGTCCTACACCCCAAAAAGCATGCATAATTTGTTGCGCATGTGCTGGGTATTTTGTATCAATTTTAGCTAAAATTAGATTGTGAAAAACTCCATTTTCAGGCATTTTATAATCAATCAAATCCGGAACAGAAGTTTGCAAAAGAGGCAAGAAAATACGTTCAGTTCCAAGTCCCATAATCCTATCCTCTAAAGGAGGTTTTCCTACAACAGTTGATTGATAAATCGCGTCTTTTTTAGCATAAATTTTTTCAACTTTCATGACCGGAAAAAGTTCTGCAGGAGTATAAAAACCTGTATGATCGCCAAAAGGACCTTCTATTTTAAATTCCTCTAAATCCACATAACCTTCTATAACTATATCACTATCAAAAGGAACAAAAACACCATTATCGCAAGGTGTCAATTTAGCGGGAGTTTTTTTGATAAAACCATAAAGCAAAAGTTCAAAAATTCCTTTTGGTAACGGAGCTTGAGAGCACCAAATATAAAGCGGATCTCCACCAATAGCTACACTAACAGGCATTTTTTTAAAACCTGCTTTTTTATACTCATGATAAAAATTAGCACCATCTTTATGGATTTGCCAATGCATTAAAAGTTCATTTTCACCGCTTACTTGCAAACGATACATTCCAAGATTGTTTTGAGTTTTATCTAAATTATGAGTATAAACTTGTCCCATAGTGATAAATTTACCTGCATCATCCTCCCAAGTTTTAAGTATAGGAAGTTCTTTAAGAGAATTTAAAATTTCATAATTATAAAGTGCCTTATTTACGCCTAATCTTTTAGGTGGAACATTTTTAAAACTCAATAAATTTATAAAAAAATCAATTTTAGCCCTAAAATTAGTAGGAATATGAAGTTTGGTTAATTTTGAAATTTCATCAGCCACTTCATTAAAATCTCTTCCAAAGGCTAAATTTAAAGCTTTTTGATTGCAAAAAGTATTCATTAAAACTGGAAATTTGTATTTTTTTTCTAATTTTTTATCAACAGGGTTTTTAAAAAGCAAAGCCTTGCCATTCTCTTCTTTTTTGGCTTCAATATAAGCTAAATGTGCGATTTCAAGATCTACATCCACAGGTTCTTCAATAATTTTTAATAAATTATTTTCCTTTAAAACTTGGATAAAATTCTTCATATCATATCCTCTGCTTTTTTTAATAGCTCTTTAGCCCCTTTGCTTATAAATTCTTTAGCTAAAATTTCACCAAATCCTTTAAATTCGCTTTTTTTGATCATTCTCTTATCTTTTAAAATTTCACTCCCATCAGGCAAACCAAGTATAGCACGGACACAAACCATATCTTCATTAAGTTCAGCATTGATCCCTATAGGAACTTGACATCCACCCTCTAAAGTAGCAATGAATTCTCTCTCTATAGTCGTTTCTATTAAAGTATTTTCATCATTTAAACATTTTAGCAAATTTAAAATTTTTACATCTTCAACACTCTCTATACCTAAAGCACCTTGAGAAGCTGCAGGAATGAGTTCATCTTTGCTAAATTCATAGATAAAATTAATCTCTTTGTCTAATTTTAAACGTTTTATACCTGCTAAAGCAAGTATAATAGCATCAAAATCACCTTTTTTTAATTTTTCTATGCGAGAATTTACATTTCCGCGTAAAGAAATAATCTCTAAATCAGGCCTTAATAACAAAAGTTGCATTTTTCGCCTAAGACTTGTGGTGCCTATTTTTGCTCCTTTAGGTAAAGAAAGAAAATTTTCATATTTTTGACTCAACATGGCATCATTACTTTTTTCTCTTTTGCTAACTGCTGCTAAAACCAAACCTTTTGGAAAAAAACTCGGGACATCTTTTAAACTATGTACCGCTAAATGCGCTTCATTTCTAAGCATACTCTCTTCAAGTTCTTTTGTAAAAAGCCCCTTGCCACCAATCTTAGCTAAAGGAGAATCAAGTAAAATATCCCCTTTTGTTTTAAACCCTTGCAATACAACATCTACATTGTGTTGATTTTTTAAAATCTGTGCAATGTGCTCACTTTGCCAAAGAGCTAAAGCGCTTTTTCTTGTAGCTATGATTAATTGATTCATTTTCCATCCTCTATAATTTCAACATCAATGATTTCTTCGCTCGAATTTCGATTTTGCCTATAGGTATATTTTGTTTTAGTAACTATTTTTAAAAAAATGCCAAATAAAAAAACTAAAAACCCTAAAAAACTTGTTAAAACTCCTGGAAAAACAAGTAAAAATCCAGCAATAATAAAAGAAAATTGCATCAGCATATTTTTAAAGCCTAAAATTTGAAATTCAAGTATATTTTTCCAAAAAACTCCTAAAAGTATTACACCAAATATCATACTTGCTAAAATAAAAATTAAAAAATTTCCAAAACCAAAAAAGATAATAAATAATAGACTAAAAATAATTTCTACAGCAAATAAAGGACTTAATTTAAGCTTATAACTCATAGTATTTTCTTTTTTATAATTTCTACAATATGTTCTGTTTTAATCACTTCTTTGCTTAGGTTTTTTCTTTGTATGAGTTCTATTTCATTGTTTTGCAATCCTTTGCCGATCACTAAGGCATAAGGAAAACCCATTAATTCAAAATCATTCATTTTCACACCAAAACGTTCGTTTCTATCATCAAGTAAAATTTCGATACCTAAATCTTGCAATTGATGATAAATTTGATGTGCAAATTGACAAGCTTCTTCATCTTTTATATTTGAAATGATGATATCGATAACAAAAGGAGCCAAAGTTTGATTCCAAATACAACCTTTTTCATCATGGCTAGCCTCAATAGCAACAGCTACTAAACGAGAAACTCCAATTCCATAGCAACCCATATAAAATGCTTGAGTTTTTCCGTTTTCGTCTAAAAAATGTGCACTCATGGTTTTAGAATATTTTTGCCCTAGCTTAAAAATATGTCCTACTTCTATCCCTTTACTTTTTCTTAGCTTTGCACCACATTTTAAACAACAATCATTTTCTTTAACCTCTACTAAATCCTTAAAACGATCTTTATTGAGATTAACAACATCAATTCCTACCAAATGATAATCTTTTTCATTAGCTCCAATAATCATTTGTTTTTCATTTTCAAGCTCTTGATCAAGATAAAAATCTATATCTTTAAGGCCTATAAACCCGATAAAACCAGGAAATAATCCCGCATTAAGTAATTCACTTTCATCCGCATCAATAAGCTCTAAAGCCTTACAAGCATTCTGTGCTTTAACCTCTTGCAAATCATCGCATCCACGTATAAAAAACACAACTAATTTGCTTTCATTTTCATAAATAGCTTTTTTTGCAACCGCCTTAACAGTATAAAATTCATCAATCTTAAAAAAATCAGCCAATTCTTTAATGCTTTTAACATTAGGGGTGTGAAATTTACTCGCATAACTAGCTTCTGGGCGCTCTTTATCGCAAGTTTTTTTAGCTCTTTTTGCCGCTTCAATATTCGCAGCATAATCACAATTTTCACAAAGCAAGATATCATCTTCGCCATTTTTTGCTAAAACCATAAATTCCTTAGAGCCACTTCCACCTATTGATCCACTATCAGCCTCAACAGCCCTAAAATCAAGCCCCATTCTTTTTAAGATACAAGAATAAGTTTCATGCATTAAATCAAATTCACGATCCAAATCTTCTTCATTTTTATGAAAGCTATAACCATCTTTCATTAAAAATTCTCTACATCTTAAAAGCCCGAAACGTGGACGCGCTTCATCTCTAAATTTCCAACCGATTTGATACAAATGCAAAGGAAGTTGCTTATAACTTGTAATTTTATTTTTAACCAAAGAAACCATTGCTTCTTCATGAGTTGGACCTAAAACAAAATCATTTTCTTTCCTATCTTTAAAACGCAAGAGCTCTTTTCCAAAAACATTATAACGCCCACTTTCTTGCCATAAACTAGCTGGGGTAACAAAACTAAGATTTACCTCTTGTGCTCCAGCTTTATCCATTTCTTCTTTAACTATGGCGCGAATTTTGTCTAAAACTCTTTTCCCTAAAGGCAAAAAATTATAAAGCCCGCTACCAATTTGTTCAATAAAACCAGATCGAACTAAAAAAATATGACTTGGCAAACTTGCATCTTTGGGAGTCTCTTTTGTGCTTGGCGCATATAATTGACTAAATTTCATCGTTATTCTCCATGTTAAAATCGCATTTGTATTGATTTAAACCCTCAAGATTATTTTTCAAATCAAAAACATAACGCATAGCATTAATCACTGTATCGCTTTGAATTTTTCCTTGAAGGTGCTTTAAATTTACAGTTGGATTGTGTAAAAAAGCTTTAAAAACTTGATGGATCAGTTTTCTTGCCTCATCTTTATCAGAATGTTTTAAATAACCTTTTTTTAAAGCAATGTCAAGTTGTTTATCTGCACACTCTTTTGCTTTTAAACGTATAGCCTTAATGATTGGATTTAAAGCTAAATCATTTAAATATCTAAAAAAATCCGATGTTTCTTGCCCTATAATACCATAAGCCATACGTGCTTCATTTTCCCTTAAAGCTAAATTTTTTTGAACAACAGCTTGTAGATCATCAACGGCAAAAACAAAAATTTTATCATTTTCTTTAATATCAATATCACGTGGTACGGCAATATCAAAAAAATATCTTTTATGGGAAACTTCTTCGATTAAAGCATTAGTAATAATAGCATGGGTCGCATTAGTGGCTGAAAAAAAGAGTTCATACTGATTTAAATATAGCTTTAAATTCTCTAAGCTATCATATTGATATAAATTGCCTAATTTTTCACAAAGTAATTTTGCTTTTTGTATATCGCGATTTAAAATAATAATCCTAGCTCCACTGGCAATCAAATGCTTAGCTGCAAGCTCAGCCATTTCTCCAGCCCCTATAATCACAGCTCTTTTTTGAGTTAAATCTAAAAGTTCCTTTGCTTTAGCTACAGCAACGCTAGAAACTGAAATAGGATTTTTTGAAATTTGAGTTTCTGTGCGGACTTTAGCAGCGCACTTAAAAGCACAGTGCAATGCCCTTGAAATATGAGTTTTGCAAAATTCATTCTTTAGGGCAAATGAAAAAGCATCTTTAATTTGTCCTGCAATTTGAGTTTCACCCACAACAAGACTATCTAAAGAACTTGCCACTGAAAAAAGATGGTGTATTGCTCCACTATCCTCAAATATATCGGCTTTTTTTAGCAACTCATTTTGATCAACATCACACAATAAAGCTAAGGTTTTGATAATATATTCTGAACAAGCATTTTTAACAAAAGCAAGAATCTCCACACGATTACAGGTGCTAATTATCAAACTTTCTTCGATATTTTCATGCGCATTGATCATGCGTAAAAATTCATATTTTTTTGTTTCATCTGCAAAACTTAATTTTTCTCTTAAAGCAAGATCAGTATTTTTATGAGTAAAAGAAACGCAATAATACATTAAAAATTCCTATCTATCATTGCTTCAACAATATCTTTTAATTTTTGATTAGAATATTTTTCTATAGCATTAATTGCTTTTTTAGCATATTTTTTAGCCTCTAAAATTGATTTTTCCAAAATTTCTTTTTCTTTAAATTGAGTATTTATCCATATTTTTTCTTGCTCATTTAAATCTTTTTTAAACATTGATTTTAATTGTTTTTTTCCCTCTTTATCCAAATTTTCAAAAAGGTATATATAAGGCAAAGTAACCTTTCCTTCTTTAAAATCTGCCATAGAAGGTTTTCCTAGTGTTTTTTCATCTCCTTTGATATCTAAAATATCATCAATCATTTGAAAAGCAAATCCTAAATTTTTTCCATATTCTCCAAAAGATTTTTCATCCAAACCGGCTAAAATAGCTCCGCATTTTGCACTTGCTTCGATCAAAACTGCTGTTTTATTATAAATCATACTTAAATATTTATCTTTATCGGTATTAAAACCTTGACTTAGATTAACATCCATAAGTTCACCTACAGAAAGCTTGATAACTGCATCAGAAATAATACTTGCAAATTGAGTGTTCATTTGACTTAATTCATAAAAGGCTTTAGAGTATAAAATATCTCCTAACATTAAAGCATTTTTTGTTCCAAATTCTGAATTAACAGATTTTGACCCTCTTCTTAACTCACTCTCATCAATAATATCATCATGCAACAAACTTGCTAAATGTATAAGTTCAATAGCTGCACAAATGATTAATGCCCCTTTGTTTTCTCCTGAAATAGCTAAAAGTAATTTAGAACGCAACTTTTTTCCTGATTTAACATGCAAAAGCATTTCTAATATGGGTTGATAATTTAACTCTTTTAAAAATTTTTGTATCAAATCATCTATTGCTTGCATATTTATTTCCTTTTTTTGCTATTTATCCCAACTTGTCAATGGTTTAACTTGTGGTTGATTAAAATCAATCATAGGAACAACTTGATTATTTTGCGGTGGATTTGGAAGCGGTGTTTTTCTTGGATCTAAAAATTCTACCATCACGCGAGATTCCTTATCTTCAATATAAACCGTAAAAGTTGCTAAGCCTTTATTATAGCCACTAAATTCTAAAATAAGCCTTGCTCTATCTATATTTGGATTTGTATAATCAGGAATTAAAGTTTGAGTAACCCAATCTAAATTTCTTCGCAAACTCATCACAAATTGCCTTGGATATTTACGGAATTTAGATTGAACGATGATGTTTGTATTGTCAAATAAAGTCCAATAAAAATCAAAATTTTGAACCTTATTTTCATAGCCAACTTCTTTAATTTGCACACTTGCTCTTTGATCTTTTTTAAGAACAAATTTATAAGTGTATTCAAAGACTGGAGCTGCATTTAAATGACTCTCACACACTAAAATAAACAATGAAAGAAAAAATAATTTTAACAATCTTTGCATTAACCCTCATGTCCTAAAATTTGAGCACCCAAATCTATATAAATATCATCTAATCTTTGTTTGATTAAATCTCCATTTTCAAATATAAAATTTTTAACATCCATTTCATTTAAGCCTTGTTTCTCTAAAAGCTCAATCATACTTATATATTCAGCAAAAAAATTTTCAAATACTTTTTCTAAGGCTCCTAAATTCCCATTTTGTATGATTTCTAAAAATTTTTCTTTAGGGGTTTTATTAAACATTTCATCAAAGATATCCATTATTTTCCTTGAAAATAGTAAGTTTTTGATTATAAAATTTTAATCGTTAAAAGTAGCTAAACTACAAAATCTTTAATTAATAAAATTTGGGATAAAAACCCCAAAAAAACTATAATTGAACAGGCTTGCTCTCTTTAGCGTATTTAACACCCAAATCAAAAGCTTTTGAATTTGCGTCGCGAGTTTTTGGCGGAACCATATGCAACATTGTCTCCTTTAAAACATCTAAATTAATACATTTACTCATATAAGCAGCGATAGCCAAAGCTACAACAGATTGGGTTGCAACATTACCCACTTCATCTTTAGCTATAGCAATAATTGGAATTTTAAAAATCTGCCATCTTTTATAATCCTCATTTTCAGGATGCACCAAATTAGGCTCTATAACGATAATTCCACCTTCTTTTACGCCACTACGAAAACCTTTATAACCCTTATCAGCAGTTGAAAGCATAAAATCAACTTCTCCTTCTACAGCATAAGGAAACAGAATTTCTTTATCGTCTATGATAATATCTACTTTTGTAGGGCCCCCTCTTACTTGAGAAGTATAAGTTGATGCTTTAAAAGCTTGACGTCCTTCTTTGATTGCAGCCTCAGCTAAAATCTCTCCTGCAGTGATGACTCCTTGTCCACCTTCACCGCCAAATCTTAATTGATATTTCATTTCAAAGCTCCTAAATCAACCATTCTTTTTTCTTTGGCTGCACGACGCACTTCCTCATAAGCTTGACAATATTCTGGTTGAGAATTATCTTCATGCAAAACCCCAGTTGGAAATTTATCTTTTCTTTCTTCAAAATCCATATTTTCGAATTTAGCTTTTTCTACAACACGATTTTTAATCCAATCAAGCATTGCAGTTGCTTCTCCCATCTTATTTTTTCTTCCTAGATTGATATGACAATTTGAAAAAACATCAACAAAGCTATAACCTTTGTGTGCTAAAGCTTTATAAATTAAATTTTCAAGTTTATTTGCCTCTATTACATTCCCTCTTGCAACAAATGAAGCTCCTGCAGCTTTTGTTAATTTACAAGCATCAAAATTTGGATCAATATTTCCAAATTGTGCAGTTACGGTATAAAAACCTTTAGGAGTTGTTGGAGAAGTTTGCGAATTTGTGAGTCCATAAATAAAATTATTAATCACTATATGCGTTAAATCTATATTTCTACGACAACCATGTATAGTATGATTTCCGCCAATTGCTAAAGTATCGCCATCTCCGCTGACTACAATGACATGTTTGGTTGGATTTGCTAATTTTATCCCCGTTGCATAAGCAATGGCTCTACCATGTGTAGTATGTACAGTATTGCAATTAACATAAGAACTCATCCTACCACTACAACCAATCCCTGAAACAAGACATACATCATCCATGCTCCAACCAAGTTTTTCAATTGCGCGGATAATACATTTTAAAACAACGCCATCCCCACAACCCCAACACCATTGAGTTGGGAGTTTATCAGTTCTTAAATATTCATCATAATTAAATGCCATTTATATATTCTCCTTCACTTTAGCAATAATTTCACTAGGGGTAATAGGACGCCCATTTGCACGATGCAAACTGATAAAGTCGCGACGCGAACTCACCCTTTCAATCTCTTCAAGATATTGACCCATATTTAATTCCGTTACCATAACTTTTTCAAATTGACTCACCACTTTAGCAATTTTTTTCTCTGCTACAGGATAAAGAGTGATAGGACGAAAAAGACCTACTTTAATCTCATCTTCTCTAAGCCTTTGAATAGCTTCTTTCACCGATCGACTTACACTTCCATAAGCTATAATTAAAAATTCAGCATCATCAAGCATGTATTCTTCATAAGTGCAAATATCTTCACGATTATTATTAATTTTACCTATAAGTCTTTCTATATTTTTTTTTACTATAGCTCCATCTTCTGTTGGAAAACCGATATCACCATGATGAAGCCCTGTCACATGGTAGCGATAGCCTGTAAAAAAAGGATTAAGAGTTGCAGCTTCATTTTCGCCAGCTGCATAAGGTTTATAATCTTTTTTATCGCCTTCAAATTTTTTACGGTTATAAATTTTAATGTCTTTTAAATCAGGCAATATCGCTTTACCATTCATATGTCCCACTGTTTCATCCATGAGTAAAAACACAGGAGTCATGTATTTTTCAGCCAAATTAAAGGCTCTAATGGTTTCTAAATAAGCCTCTTCAAGCGAAGCGGGTGCAATGGCTATGCTTGCAAAATCTCCATGAGTTGGAGCCTTTGCTTGAAACAAATCCCCTTGTGCTACGCGAGTTGGCAAACCTGTTGAAGGTCCGCCGCGCATAACATTGACTATTACTAGTGGAATTTCAGCTATAAATGCAAGTCCAATTTGCTCTGCCTTTAAAGAAATTCCTGGACCACTACTTGCCGTCATAGCCTTTACTCCGCTCATTGCTGCGCCAATAGCAACACTTATCCCTGAAATTTCGTCTTCCATTTGTATAAAAGTTCCATCATTAGCTGGAAGCAAATGACTTAATTCGTGAGCAATTTCACTACTTGGGGTAATAGGATAACCTCCAAAAAATTTACAACCACAATCAATGGTAGCCTGTGCAATTAAAACATTACCTGTTGCTATAACTTCTCTCATTGTTTTTTTCCTAAGCTAATTTTTTATATTGATTATTTCTAACAGCTAAAGCTCTATCTTTAGCTTCTGGTGTAAGTTTGGCAAATTTAAATTCATCTCTTTTAGCCACCATAATAGCAAAATCGGGACAATGCGTTTCACATTCAGTACAACCTATGCAAGATTCTGGATGAACCACCTCTATCATTTGTCCTAAAACAGCATGCACATCATCACGCATAGCTAAAACACCTGCTGGACAATAACTTACACAAATATTACAAGCTTTACATCGATGCTCATCTACCCATACTGGAGTATCTTTTGGAGCTTTTAGACTCATTATTTCTTTCCTTTTTTATTTAATTCTTGATTTATTATATCTAAAATAATTCAAACTCAACTAAGAAATTTATAAAACTTTTTTTTAATTTTCTTTTTTATAATAATATTTGAGCAAAGATAATTCTAATTTTTGTTTTTCTTTGGCACTTAATTTAATAACCATAATTTTAACCACGCCTTTAAGACTTAATCTTACCATCACTCCAAAGACTTTATTTTTAATCCCAAAAATTAATTACACTCATAGGCGCCAATTCTCTACTTCTTATTGGTTCTATCATTCTAATACAAGCACAAGTCGGAGCCAAATAAGCTGAAGTAGATATTAATCCACCTGTTTTAACTTCATTTTCCAAATCTTCAAATTCTTTTCATCTTAAAAACTCATCTATATTTTTACCATTAATTTTTGTATGAGATTTAACCAAAATCATATCATCATTATGAAAGCATATAAGTTTGGTCTATTGAATATTTTAATCTTTAATTTTTTAGCCAACTTATAATAAAATGTGCATTATCTAAAAACTCCTACCATAGCAACATTTTTTAGATGAAAAAAGCTTGCTTTTGTACAAGATAATTAAGCAAAAATATTGGAATTAGGTTTTAAAGCTATTCTCCGCCTTGATCTTTTTAAGTAAATCCCACGCTAAAATAATGGTATCAGAATTTTTAGTATATGTATATTCTTGAGTACAAATTAATTTAAGATCTAAATTAAAAGCAGCTATGCTTTAAAATGACTCCAATTCTTTTACAATCAACATTTTTTCATTTATCAATCATAACAATTTTACTAACTAATTCACGTAAAATCAAACCATAAGAAAGACTTAAACCTATATTTCCTGAACCAATAATTGTAATTTTTTCATCCTAATTTTTAGCTTTTGGGTAATTTTGTAACACATTGTTTTTATTTTAATTCACTTAATAATAAGCAATTTTAAAATATTAATAAAAATTTTGATAATAACCATCAAAAGATGGACTTTCTTAAATTATTATCTTTAATTATTAAAAATACATTGCGAATATAAAAAATTGCAAAGATATAATTAAAGTTTATTTTAACTTAAAAATAAACTTTAATTATTCAAATAAATTTTTAGGCAACTGTACAATGTTTTTAATCAAGTTAAATGGAGTTTTTAAAGTATCGGTTAAAATTTGGGTATGAAATTTTGGATCATCAAGCTTTCCATTCACCTTAATATTTGTACTTATTTCTTGATTTTTTCCTAAAATAACATAATTTAAAATCGGAACTTTTGAAATAGTTTCAGAGGCTGATTTTAAAGTTTTTAGCTCTAAATTCAAATCTATAGTATCAAGACGTAAATTCGCGCTACCCAAACCATAAATATCAACGCTATCTCCATCTAAATTAATAGCACTAAAACTCAATAAATCTTTTTTTCGATTAAAAATAACTTTTCCATTTTGAAATTTTAAACCTTTTTTATTAAAGGTTGGAGTTTTAAACATCAATAAACTAGGAACCGTATCGATAAACGAGATTAGCTGATTGACACCTTTTAAATCTTTCACAAAAGTATTTTTAAAATCAAATTCTCCATCAAAATAATCAACCCCACTTCCAATAATGCTTAAGTTAAAAATTCCATCTTGCACTGTTTGCTTCTGTAAGAATTCGTTTAAATATTGATCGTTTATATTTTTAACAAAAAGTTTTAAATCATCCGGACTATAATAAAAATTTAAATTTGTACTCCCCCTTGAACCTTGCACATTTAAAACATTTCCATTTAAATCCACTTCCAATTTATCAAAAGCTAAAGTTTTATTCATATCAGCCAATACTAAAGCGCAATTAGCCCCACTAAAAATAATATTTTGTTTATTTTTGCCAATATCAAAACTATTTGAAGAATCTTTGTCTTTTTTATAAACATAAGTTAGATTTTTTATTTGTATTTCTTTTTTAAGTGAAGATATTGTAGCGCTTATGAGATCACTTTGAGTATTAATATATATAATATCATTTTTTCTTACAACACTAAAACTATCTTTATTGTAAGGTGTTTGATTATTGATAAATAAATCATGGTTAAAACTAACTTCTTGTGCTTGCAAATCAAAATCTTTAAAATCTAAAGTTTTAAAATAAACACTCTTAACCTCGCTAAAACCAAAATCTTTAAGAGCTTTAGAATAAGAAATTAAAACATTGGGATTGTTTAAATTGATTTCTAATCCATTTTTAAAATTAGTTATCAAACTCCATTCTGGTATAGTCAGCACATCTTGATTAAAATCCAAATTAAGAGTGATATTTTGATTTTTAACATCCAACAAATCATCATCAAAATGCAACTTATAAAGCTGAATATTAAAAATTCCTTGTTTGTCTTTTAGATTGATTTTGGCATTTATATTGGCTTTAAAATACTGATTTTCTACATTAGCATCTTCTATATTTAAATTATCCTGCGCTAATCTAATCAAGCCCTTAGAAATATTCATATCAGCTAAAGATATATTGGCATTATTTAAATAAAAAATTCCATTATAAAGAAATCGCCCTTTCTCATGAAAATCAATTTTAAGTTCCAAATCCGTCTTAATAGATCCGCTTTTTTGATAAAAAGGCAAGTTAAGATGATAATTTTGCAAAGCTTTTTCAAGTTTTTCATCCAATTTTAAATTATCAGATTTTATACGCAAATAAATTCCAGCTTTTTCCTCGTTAAAAAGATTGTACAAATAAACCTTACTTTCACTCAAATCTGATCCATTATAAGAGGCTTTATCAAATTGAAAGTCTAATCTTTGCTGACTTAAATTTAAATCAACTCTTGTAATTTCAATAGCATTCATATTGCTATCCAAAAGCACCTTAACTTTACTAATATATCCTAAAGCATTAATATTATCTAAGTAATAATTATTTTGTTTAAAGTCTATAAAACCTTGTAAAAAATCTAAATGATAAAATTCTCCAATAACATTTTTAAACAACCAATCATCTAAAGTTTTATCTAAGGTAAAATCTTTTCTAATCATAGCTGCTATATTTTGTATATTTGTTACATTTAGATCATTAATTTTGTAAAGTAATTTATTATCTTTATAACTTATCGTGCTTTTAAAAGCTAAATTACTACCATTTGCATTTAAATTTAAATTATAAAAATTACTTTTTGTTTTTATTTCTAAAACACCATTTAAATTTAAATCATATTTTTTAAGTTTTAAGGAATTAATCATTCCTAACAAACCACCTTTATTTACAGTAAAAGAAGCTTTTAAAAAAACATCATCACTATCGATAAAATAATCACCATCCTTAAATAAAATTTTTAACTTTTGATTCTTAAAAGATAAATTTTCAATATTCACCTCTTCGATCAAATAATACAAATATTTTAGATTTTTCATTACCTTTAACAAAGCTTTAGAGTCAAAATTAGAATTATCATTTGAGGTATTATTTAAATTTAAAGCAATATTTTTTGCTCGAAAAATAAGTTTTTTATCTAATTTAATATATAATTGCTGAACCTTTAAAAAATCAAATTGGATACTAGAAATGAATATTCCGTTTTTTAGCACTAAAAATATAATTGATAATAATACAAATAATACTGCTAGTGTATATAATATTTTCTTTTTCATGCGCAACTTCTTATTGATATTGATTTTGGGAATTTGTTATTATTTAACTCAACCTTTAAAAAGCGATTCTGTTATTTTTATACCAAAAGGCTCTATTACTCAGATTATATCATATCTTAAAGAAAAAAAATATGAAATGAGCACTATTGATAAATATATTTTATTTTTTTTAGGGCACCCGCAATCTGGATGGATTGATATGAATGCCCAAAAACTAAATAGAATTGAATTTTTATACAAATTAACCATCGCTAAAGCTGCGCTTGAAACAATCACTTTGATTCCTGGAGAAACAAGTGTTGTTTTCCTAGATCAAATTTCTAAAAAATTAGGACTTAATAAAGAAATACTTTTATCCGAATTTCAAAACCAAGCTCCTTATTTAGAAGGGGTTTTTTTACCAGAAACCTATGAAATTCCAAAAGGAATTTCAGAAAGCTTATTGATAAAAAATTTACTTGCTATCTCTGAAAAATCAAATCAAACCACTTCTAAGAAAATTTTTGGACAATACAATCCCAAAAAATGGCATCAATATATCATTATAGCTTCTGTTATTCAAAAAGAAGCTGCCAATGAATCAGAAATGCCTATAGTTGCTAGTGTAATTTACAATCGTCTTAAAAAAGGTATGAAATTACAAATGGATGGGACTTTAAATTATGGAATTTATTCTCATGAAAAAGTTACACCTCAAAGAATCAGGCAAGATAAAACTTTTTATAATACTTATAAATTTGAAGGCTTGCCAAAAGAAGCAGTTTGTAATGTTTCTTTAGCTGCAATTCGTGCAGCTATTTTTCCAGCAAAAACAGACTATTTGTATTTTGTACGCGACAAAAATACTGGAGTGCATATTTTTACAAGTAATTTAAACGATCATAATAAAGCCATCAATTTACAAAAAAATAGATAAAAATTTGCAAAGTTGGAACAATATTTGCTTATTAATTTTAAAATTATAAATAAAAAGGATAAAAGATGATTGATCCATTTAAATCAAAAGAACTTGTTACTAGTGCTTTAGCAGGTAGAAATCTTAGAAATCAATTGATCAATTCTAACCTCGCAAATGTCGACACTCCTTTTTATAAATCAAGAGATATAGAATTTGAAACTGCTTTAGTACATCGCGCTAATGAAATTTTTAAAAAGAGCGATGATAAAGAATTAAAATTAGCTGTAACAGAAAAAGGACATCAAGAACCTTGGAAATTTCCAGATCCTAATAAATCAACCATTTATTTAAGAGACGGACACTTAGCAAGAAATGATGGCAATACCGTAGATTTGGATGTTGAGACTACAGAAATGAGTAAAAATACAGTTATGATTACAGCTCTTGATGGGGTTTTAAGAAGACAAAGTAATATATTTAGCTCCATACTTGATGCAAGTTCTAAATTAAGTTAAAGGTAAATTATGGCATACTTAAGTGATTTTGATATTAGCGGATATGGTTTAAGCGCTCAACGTTTTAGAATGAATGTTATTAGCTCCAATATAGCTAATGCAAATACAACTAGAACGGCAGAAGGCGGACCTTATAGAAGACGCGAAGTGATCTTTAAAGCAACGGATTTTGATAAACTTTTAAACGAACAAATCAGTAAGGATAATAATTTTTTAAAATATGAAAATCCTTTAAACGATCTAGACTCTCCAGAAGAAGCTAAACCAGCTATTCAAAGTGTAGTTGTGGATAAAGTTGTAAGAGATGATAAAGATTTTAGAATGAAATACGATCCAAGCAATCCTGATGCAAATGCTGAAGGTTATGTGGCTTATCCTAATATCAATCCTGTAATTGAAATGGCTGATTTAATCGAAGCAACAAGAGCTTATCAAGCAAATGTCAGTGCTTTTACAAGTGCAAAAACTATCGCGCAAAGCGCAATTGATTTATTAAGAGGATAATAACGAATGAATAATATTAATGATTTAAGATTAAATAATATTTCAAAAGCAAGTGCAAACCAAAATATACAGCAAAATAACATTGGTGATGAATTTGCTAAAATGCTTAAAAATGAAATCGATGATTTAAACAAAACTCAAAAAACTGGCGAAGCTGCTATGACAGATATTGCTACAGGACAAGTTAAAGATTTACACCAAGCTGCTAT
Source organism: Campylobacter sp. W0014 (assembly GCF_020135975.1). Taxonomy (NCBI): domain Bacteria; kingdom Pseudomonadati; phylum Campylobacterota; class Epsilonproteobacteria; order Campylobacterales; family Campylobacteraceae; genus Campylobacter; species Campylobacter sp. W0014. The sequence continues at coordinate 70,220 of NZ_JACHTR010000002.1, forward strand.
TGCTATTAATAAAGCTGAAAGCAGTATGAAATTTATGTTAGAGGTTAGAAATAAAGCTATTAGTGCTTATAAAGAAATTACAAGAACTCAAATTTAAATTTCTATGCAAGAAAATAAAAAAAATCGTGTTTCAAAAGTTGCCTTTGCTTATTGTATGGCACTTTTGTTTATGATTATTTTTTTAAGCTCAACCTTTATACTCACTTCTAAACGTCATATTCCCAATACCGAAAAAGATCAATATTCTTTAGCTTTACGTGGTAATATTATCACAAAAGATAATTTTACCGTTACAACCTCAAAGCAAATTTATCGTGCTGAAATTGATTTAAGAAGTATTGATAGAGATAAGTTTGATCTTTTTTTAAAACTTTTTCAAATCTATAGTGGATTTAGCGATAAAGAAATTGCAGATATAAGAAAAAGGATGCAAAATCAAAAAAAACGCTCCTATAATTTTATCCTTTCTCAAAATTTAGACTCTAAGCAAGCCAACTATCTTAAAGATCTTGCAAAAAAATTATATATACAAGGATTTTTTAAAGCATTTGCCAATAATGCTGGTAAAGTTGAAACTAGAGGTTTAAATATTATCGAACATGAAGAAGATAGAATTTATATGTCACACGATGCACTCACTCCTGCCATAGGCTATACAAAAGTTGTCTTGGATCCAGAAAGTGGGATTTTAAAAAATATCGGTGTTAAAGGCTTAGAAAAATACTATGATCAATGCTTAAGCCCCTTGCAAAATGAAAAAATTCAAGGTTTAAAAGATATCGGTGGAAATATCATTTTAAATTTAAAATCACTACAGCAAAAAAAAATCAATGGTTGTGATTTATATCTTAATGTTTCTTTAAAACTTCAAAAAAGTATTGAAAAAGCCATTGATGAACGCAATGAAGATCTAAAGGCTAATGAAATTATCGTAGGAGTTATGGATAGTAAAACGGGAAAAATTTTAGCCCTAGCAAGCTCAAGACGTTACGATCCTGAAAATCGTAGTAAAGATTTATCGGTGTTAAATGCTAGCGCCATTGAATACGGCTATGAAGCAGGATCGGTAATCAAACCTTTTATTTTTATCACTGCATTAAGACTTAATAAAATAACTCTTGATGAAATCATTGATACTTATGGCGGATCCTATAAATTGGGACGATTTACCATTAGAGATGATCACAGAATGGATAAAATGACCGCTGAGGAGGTTATAAGATATTCTTCAAATATAGGGATGATTCAAATCGCGCAAAGACTTAGCAATTTAGAAATTATCACAGGTTTAAAAACCTTTAATTTTGGAAATAAAAGCGGTATTGATCTTCCTTATGAACAAAAAGGAGAAATTCCAAACCCTAAGCATCTAAGAGAAATAGAAAAATCGGTACTAAGCTATGGCTATGGACTTAAGACCACTTTTATGCAATTACTGGCTGCATATAATGTTTTTAACAATAATGGAGTTTATATTACTCCGCGTTTAGCTGAAAAATATTATCAAGATGGACGTTTTGTTAGTTTAGATAATGATATAAAAAAAGAAACTATTTTAAACCCACAATCAGCTCAACTTATGCAAAGAATATTAATCGACGTTATCGAAAAAGGAACCGGAAGAAAAGCTTTCACAAAAGGAGTTACTTTGGGAGGCAAAACAGGAACAGCTAGAATTGCCGAAAGACAAGGTTATACTTCAAACCGCTACAACGCTTCATTTTTTGGCTTTGCCAATGACGCTACACACGCTTATACCGTAGGAGTTTTAGTAAGAAATCCTACCAAGCCTTATAGTTATTATGCGGCTCAAAGTGCTTTGCCAATGTTTAAAGATGTGGTTAATATTTTAATTAATGAAGATTTTTTAAAACCAGTACTTGATAACAATCAAACGACTACAAATTAGTTGCCTGATTTAAATTTTAATCTTTGAAATTCTTGCATTAAAAATTTTCTTAAATTTTCTGATTCCTCTTCGCCATTTTCTAAAAAATGAATTAAAATATTTTCTATTTTTTCTAAAAATTCAAAAAGTTCATTTTCCCAAATATTATTATTTTTATTGCTCAAATTCATTGTTTGGATAAAAGTAAGTTCTCTACTTGCATCACTGAGTTTTTCTAAAAATTGATCTTTATCAGTTTGATTTTTCAATTTTATTTCTTCTATGCGATCCTTAAAAGCTCTGATTTTATCATTAATCACTTCGCAAAATTCTGGATAAATATCCATCTTTATAGGCTCTAATAACGCTTTTCTATCAACATTTAAAATGATTTTTTTTACAGCAAAATAAAGAAATAAAAAAGACAAAGCAGCTATTAATAAATATATTCCTATCATTGATTTCCTTAAAGCGCTAACATTCCACCATCTAAATTCACACTATCTAAACCAAGCTGATCTTTGATATACTGTGCAGCCAACATACTTCTATGGCCACTGCGACAAATAAAAGCTATTTTTTTATCAGATTTTTGTTTAGTTTGAAATTCTCGCAAAAAATTTTCATTTAAAAATCCCTTATGATCATAAAATGAAACGCACTCAGCATTAGGTAGTACACCTTCCTCCCATTCCAAAGGAGTGCGAACATCAAAAATTTGATATTCGCTTAAATCTTGTTTTGTCCAAACACTAGCTGGAATATTCTCTATCATGAAAAAGCCTTTGTGATGATTTTAGCCAAACTTGTATTAAATTCAGAAGCATTTTCAATCCCCATACCTTCACTAAGTTTAGCCATATTTAATACCAAAATTGCAATATCGCTATAGAATGTTTCATTATTTTTAAGTCCTGAAAAAATCGCATGCTTTGGATTGATTTCTAAGATAGGCTTTATATTTTGCTCTTGTCCCATTTGCTTTAAAAGCTGCTGCATAGCAAAATCAGGTTTATTTTTATCAAAAACAATACAACTTGGACTATCCTTTAAACGACTAGTTAATCTTACATCTTCAACCTCATCTTTTAAAAGTTCTTTAAATTTAGCTACAAGTGGAGCATATTCTTTCTTCTCTTCATCACTTAATTCGTTTTTATCTTCAACTTGATTAATGGCTATAAATTTTAACCCTTCATACTCTCCAAGCATAGGAGTTACCAAAGAATCAATCTCATCATCCATTAAAAGTACTTCTATATTGTTTTGCTTATACTCTTCCAATAAAGGTGAATTTCTAAGTAGACTTTCATTATTTCCTGTAATATAAAAAATTTCTTTTTGATCTTTTTGTAAATCATTTTTATATTCTTCCAAAGAACGCAAATTTTCACCTTTGGTGCTTTTATAAAACATAAGTTTTAACAAACTTTCTTTTTCTGTTCCAAAACCATAAAGCCCTTCTTTTAAAACTTTTCCAAAAGTTTTAAAAAAATCTAAATATTTATCTTTGTCTTTATTTTTTAATTTTTCAAGTTCGCTAAGTATTTTTTTAACACTCGCTTCTTTAACTGCTTTTAAAATTTGATTTTCTTGCAAAATTTCACGACTTACGTTCAATGGCAAATCTTCAACATCGATAATCCCTCTAACAAAACGCAAATAAGTCGGTAAGAGTTCTTTATCATCATCGCTAATAAAAACACGTTTTACATAGAGTTTAAGTCCGCTTTGATAATCCACTCTAAAAAGATCAAAAGGAGCATTTTTTGGAATGAAAAATAAAGAACTATATTCTAGTTTTCCTTCGCTTTTGGTATGAAGATATAACAAAGGCTTATTAGAATCATGGAAATTTTGTTCATAAAATTTTTCATAATCTTCAACTTTAAGGTTTGTTTTTTGCATTCTCCAAAGAGCATTGGCTTTATTGATTTGAGTGATTTTTACTTCACTCTTTCCTTCTGTTTCACCCTCTTTAGCTGGGATATACTCTTCTTTTTCCATAAAAATTGGAAATTGTATATGATTTGAATATTTTTCTATAATGCTTTCAATTTTATAAGAATTAGCAAATTCGTCATCTTTTAAATAAAGCGTGATCATGGTTCCTTGCTCTTCTTTTTTAGCGTCTTCAATTTCATAACCATTTGCATCAGAAGTCCAAAGATAAGCTTTATCATCCAAAGCTTTTCTACTTAAAACTTCAATTTTATTTGCCACCATAAAAGCAGAATAAAATCCAACACCAAATTGCCCTATAAGTTGAGAATCTTTCTTAGCATCACCGCTTAAATTCTCTAAAAAGCTTTTTGTACCACTCTTTGCAATGGTTCCTAGGTTATTAATCAAATCTTCTTTATTCATACCTATACCATTATCACCAATAGTTAAAGTTTTTTTATCTTTGTCTATTGTAATTTCTATTTTAGGATCAAATTTTAAGCTCTTATAAGAGTCATCACTGACACTTAAAAAATTCAATTTATCTAAAGCATCACTAGCATTAGAAACGAGCTCTCTTAAAAAAATTTCCTTATTTGAATATAAAGAATGAATCATCAATTGTAAAAGTTGATTAACTTCAGTTTGAAATTGCATTTTTTCTCCTTTGTATTTTTCAAATGCGTTATTTTAGCAAAAAATACATAATTGTAAAAAATTTATTTAAAAATTATAAAACCAAGCCAAACTGCCAATAAACACAAAATGACATTAAAAACAATATTGAGAAAAAGATGAAAATAATTTCCATTTTGCAAAAGCATTAAATTTTCATAAGAAAAAGTAGAAAAAGTTGTAAAAGCTCCTAAAAATCCTGTATTGATAAAATTTTTAAGTAACGGAGATAAACCTTTATTTTGTGCATAAGAAAAACAAAGTCCTATAACAAATGAGCCCAAAACATTTACAAAAAGAGTACCAAAGCCAATAGCATGTGGAAAAATTTTATTGATAAAATTAATACTTAACATTCTAAATACAGAACCCAAAAAGCCGCCTATGCCTACAATTAAAATCATATTGAGCATGATTTCATTCTTTCTTGATCTAGTATTTCTTGCATTTTTTTTCTAGTATTTTCAAGCCATCTCTCATCACTAGTATCTACTAAATCCATACAAATAATCCTTAAATTTCCACCACTTCCTACGCTAAAACTTTTTGTATCTAAAATTTTAGCAGAATCTACGATCAAAATAGGCTGAACTTTTAAATTCAATTTTTCAGTTAAAACTTTAGCCCCACTTTGAAATTTAAGCATTTTTTCTGTTTTTGAACGCGTTCCTTCAGGAAAAATGGCTAAAACTCTATCTTCGCTTAGCCTTTCTTTAGCTTCTTTTAATACGCGTACTAAATCTCTTGGATTTTTTCTATCAATACAAAGCAATTTTGGTTTTTTTATAGTGATTTTAAAAAGTGGAATTTCTCCAAGTTCTTTTTTTGCAATCCAGCATAAATTTTTAGGGTATAATTCCTCTAAGGCAATAATATCTAATGCGCTTTGATGATTCATTAAAATCATATTTGCATTGGGATTAAATTCACCCACAAGCTCTGTTTTATAAAAAATAGTATATTTTTGAAATTTAGCCCAAATTCTACGAATCTTCCAAAGGGTATTTTGGGAATTTACAAAACAAAAGCAACATACTACAATTAAAATACTAAAAATAAAAAAAATCCAAAAATATAAAGCTTTAATTTTTTTGTAAATCTTCACGAAGCACCCATCCTATTTGACCATTTTTAAGAATTACTTTGATATAATCTAATCTTTTTCCTAAAATTTTAACTTTTTCATTAGAATGAGCTGTATAGAAAAAAGTTGAAGGCTCTGTTGGTAAAATTCTTGCCCTTGAACCTGCTTTTAAAATACCGCTTTTTACGCTTGTATCTATAAAAAAACTTAATATGAAACATATTATTGCTAAAGCTAAAATAATATAATTTTTTCTCCATACAAACAAAAGTGCAAAAACAAATGTAAAAAACCAAAGTGCATATTGTTTATAAATATTAAAATCTTTATTGGTAGGATTTAAATCACTTTGAGTGCTAATTTCATCATCACTAATAACAAGTCCAAAACTCATATTTTCAAGACTTTTAGTATCTTTATTGAAATAAGAAAAATCAAAATGGGTTTTAGATGATGGAAATAAAGCATAATAAAAACCAGTAGAAGCGTTAAAATCACCTTTTAAATTTTCAACTCCTTGTTTTTGAACACCATCGATATAAAAACTTTTAAGATTTGTATTGGTAGCATTTAATTCAAGCATAACAATGATGCTATTATTATCAAAATTTTTAGTTTTTATCTTTTTTACTTCTAAAGAGCTTGCTACTAAGTGTGAAAAATGATTATCACTTGGTGTGATTTCATATCTGATTGGATTTAAATTTAAAGCAGATTGCTGAAAAGCTTCTCCATTTCTGAGCAATTGAATTGAAATTTGCTCTAAAGAGGCATTGGAAGTCTTAGCCTCAAACCATAAAGTTGCTACATACTCACCTTGTATATTTTTCCACTTTGCATCAGAATTTAAAAAAAGCAAGTCATCATTCTTTTTTACATTGATCTTAAAATCAAAATTAGTATTTTCAGTTGTTTTTGCATGAATGGTAATTGGAAAAACTTCTCCAACATAAACCTTGTGTGGATATTCATCATTTGTAAGTACCAAAGAGCTTTGCGGGATAAAAGGATCTTCAATATTACTCGTATCGATGTCGGTATTTTCATCACTTGGAGCAATATTTTGATAAATTTGCTGCTCTTCTTTTGGTAATTTTTCTAACTCTTTTTGCACTTTTTGAGCATCAAAAACAGAGATTTCTTTTTGAGCAAAAAGACTGCAAGAAAATAAAATTATAAAAAATAATATTCTCACATAAAACCTTCTAACATTTTTAAGCCTATTTCATTACCCAAAACATTATCACAAGCTCTTTCAGGATGTGGCATAAGACCAAAAATCTTTTTATTTTCATCACAAATTCCAGCAATATCGCAAACAGAACCGTTAGGGTTTGGTTGATATTTTAATGTGATTAAGTCCTTATCTTCTAATTCTCTTAAAACATCCTCTTTTGCGTAGTAATTTCCTTCTCCGTGTGCAATTGGTAAATTAATAATATCATCTTTTTGAAAATTCCTTAAAAAAACATTTTGATTTGAAACCACTTTTAGATCTTGATTTTTTGAAATAAAACTTAATTTTTCATTGTGTTTCATTGCACCTTTTAAAAGACCACTCTCTAAAAGAATTTGAAATCCATTACAAATTCCTAAAATATAGCCTCCTTTTTTAGCGTGCTCAAAAACACCTTGCATCGCAGGAGCAAGTTTAGCAATCGCTGCGCATCTTAAATAATCTCCATAAGAAAATCCACCAGGTAAAACAACCAAATCAGCTGTAAATTCTTTTTGCTCATGCCAAATTATTTCGGTTTTAGCTCCAAGTTTGCTAAATGCATATTCTGTATCAAATTCACAATTTGTTCCAGGAAATCGAATAATTGCTACTTTCATTATTTCTCACTTATACTCAGTTCATAATCTTCAATTACATTATTAACCAGTAATTCTTCGCACATTTTTGCAATACGTTCTTTAGCTCTTGCTTTATCTTTTTCATCTAAATCAATGATGAGTTGTTTAGCCATTCTCACTTCTTTAACTTCGTTAAAATTTAAAGAATGCAAAGCCTTTTCAATAGCTTTACCTTGAGGATCTAAAACCCCATTTTTTAAAAAAATATTTACCACTATTTTCATTAAATATACCCTAACTTAAAATTCTTTTTAAAACTTCTTCATAAGCAACTTTTACGCTACCTAAATTCTGACGAAATCTGTCTTTATCTAATTTTTCATTGCTAAATTTATCCCAAAATCTACAGCTATCTGGACTGATTTCATCAGCTAAAACAAGCTCATTATCTTTAGTTATACCCAATTCTATTTTAAAGTCAATTAATCTTAAATTTTTAGAATCAAAAAATGGAGTTAAGATGGAATTGATCTTTTTAGCGATATTTTTAATCTCTTGAATTTGCACTTCATCTTGAACTAAATTTAGAATCAAACAATGATCATCATTAATAAAAGGATCGCCTAAAGCATCATCTTTTAAACAAAATTCAACCAAAGCAAAAGGTAAAACCTTACCATCCTCTAAGCCTAATCTTTTTACGATCGAACCTGTGGCAACATTGCGCACTATTACTTCTATAGGGATGATTTTGCATTTTTTTACTAATTGTTCTGTATCGCTAATACAATCAACTAAATGAGTTTTAATACCATTTTTTTCAAGCAAATGAAAAATTTCTGTGCTAATTTTACAATTTAAAGCCCCTTTACCGCTTTCGTTTCCTTTTTTTTCAGCATTAAAAGCTGTTAAATCATCTTTAAATTCGCTGATTAATAAATTTTCATCATCAGTTTTAAAAAGCTTCTTTCCTTTTCCCTCATACATTAAATCTTTTTTTGTCATAACGTACCACCCTTAATATTTAATATTTTCACCGCATCAATAGCAGATTTTAATTGTGCATCTTCATAAATTTGTTTCGATGTAATGATGTTTTTATCACTTTTCTCTTCTTTTTTCTCTTCTTTTTTGTTATCAGTTTTTTGAAGTTCATTTTCTAGGTGCTGTTTTAATTCACTTTCTTTTAGACTAAAGCCTTCTTCTTGGGTGCTTACTTTTCCAGGAAAAACTTCAATATCCGGCTTTACACCTATAGCTTGGATAGTACGGCCACTTGGCAAATAATATCTTGCTATAGTCAATCTTAATGCTTCGGTTTTATTAATAGGGATGATTTGCTGCACACTGCCTTTTCCGAAAGTATTTTCGCCAACAATTACAGCTCTTTTTAAATCTTGCAAAGCCCCACTAACAATCTCACTCGCGCTTGCACTTCCACCATTGACAAGCACCACTAAAGGAGCATTGGAAATTTTATTTTTTGCTTCTGCTTTATATTCTTGATTTTCACTAACCATGCGTCCTTTTTGAGAAACGATCACACCTTTATCTACAAATAAATTAACTAATCCTATAGCCTGACTTAAAAGTCCGCCTGGATTATTTCTAAGATCTAAAATAACCCCTTTAACATTAGGATATCTTTTAAGCTCTTTGCTTGCAGAATCGACTACATTTTTATCAAAATTGGTCACTCTTAAATACAAAATATTCTCTTTTTGGATCAATTTTGCATAAACGCTCTCAACCTTTATAATATCTCTCATAAGAATTACATCAAAAGGCTTAGTAGAACCTTTTCTAAAAATGGTTAAAGTGATTTCAGTTTTTGGTTTGCCACGCATTTTTTCCACAGCATCGTTTAAATTCATACCCAAGGTTGCTTCATTGTTTATTTTTAAAATGATATCGCCTGATTTTATTCCTGCTTTATCTGCAGGAGTTCCTTCCATAGGAGAAACAACAGTCAAAGCTCCATCTTTCATACCTACCGTAATTCCAAGTCCTCCAAATTCACCATTAGTTTGAATTTTCATATCATTGAAATCTTTTTCGTTTAAAAAAGAAGAATGTGCATCAAGATTGCTCAAAAGTCCAGATAAAGATTTATCAACCAAATCACTTATATTTTCATCATCAACATAATATTGCTCAACTATAGCTAAAGTTTTTGTAAGCTTATCTAAAGCTTGCAAACGTTGTTCTAATTTTTTATTATCGTCAGCTTTGGCATGTAAATTTCCAACAAAAAAAATACAAAAAGCCAAAGAGCTTACAAAACCTAATAAAGTGGCTAAAGATCGTTTTATCTTCAAGTGAAACTCCGTTAAAATTTTTTATCATATTCTAAAAGCAAATTTTAATAAAAAATACTTAAGAAATCGTAAATTAAACATAAAAATTTACATTGTCTTTTCTTTTATTTTTTATGCTAGAATGATTTTAAATTTTTACTTTGAAAAAAATCAAAAGATTTTTAGGAAGATAAATGCAAAATGTAAAAAAACATCAACATTCTCAAAAACATATTAAAGCGATCAGCAATAGACTTAGTCGAACAATAGGACATTTAGAGGCAGTTAAAAACATGGTAGAAAGAGATGAGGATTGTAGCAAAATTTTAATACAGCTTGCCGCCATTAAAGCAGCGGTTAATAATACCGCAAAAGCTGTTTTAAAAGAACATTTAGCTCATTGCATCCATCATACATGCTCTGAAGAAAATAAACAAAGCATAGAAGATCTTAATAAAGCTATTGATATGTTTGTAAAATAGGGTTTTTATTTAAACTTTACAAAAATTAACTTAAATATATTTATAAAATAATATAAAATAACTTGACATTATATGACTAAAGTTATATAATACATCTTATATAAATTAATAAAAAAGGAATCAATATGGCAAATATACAAGATTATTTAACAGACTCTATGCTTTCAAATGTTGAAAGTGCAGCATCTTTGGCAATATATTCTAAAAATAATGAAATTGTTCCTTTGCATCTTTTTTGGGCTTTGTGTGTTGATAGCTCAAGTTTACTTAATCAAATACTTAATAAGTTAAATATTTCCAAAGAAGCCTTAGAACTTGAAATTAAAAGCAAAATTTCTAAATTACCAACAAGTTCAAATGTTACTAAAGAAACCATTAGATTTTCAAATGAATTTATCAACTCTTTAGAAAGTGCTAAAGGTTTAATGAGTGCAAATGGAGACAGTTATTTATCCGTAGATACTTGGCTTATTAGCGAAAGTGAAAAGAATCCGATTAAAGAAATTTTATCTAAGTTTTTAGATCGTAAAGAATTTCAAAAAGAATTACAAAATTTAAGAGCTGGAAGAAAGATTGATAATAAAACAAGCGATGAAACTTTAGATAGTTTAAATAAATTCGGTATTGATCTAACTCAAAAAGCAACTCAAGGAGAACTAGATCCAGTTATTGGAAGAGAAGAAGAAATAGAAAGACTTATGCAAATTCTTATCCGAAAAACTAAAAACAATCCTATTTTACTTGGAGAACCTGGAGTTGGAAAAACCGCAATTGTTGAAGCTTTAGCACAAAGAATAATTAAAAAAGATGTGCCAACTTCTTTACAAAATAAAAAAGTTATTGCGCTTGACATGAGTGCTTTAATAGCAGGTGCAAAATACCGTGGCGAATTTGAAGATCGTTTAAAAGCAGTAGTTAATGAAGTAATTAAAAATAAAAATATCATCTTATTTATAGATGAAATTCACACCATAGTAGGAGCTGGAGCGAGTGAAGGGAGTATGGATGCAGCTAATATCTTAAAACCTGCTTTAGCCAGAGGTGAACTTCATACCATAGGCGCTACTACTTTGAAAGAATACCGCAAATATTTTGAAAAAGACGCGGCTTTACAACGCCGTTTTCAACCTGTAAATGTTCCTGAACCTAGCATCAATGAAGCTTTAGCGATGCTAAGAGGGATCAAAGAAAAATTAGAAATTCATCATAATGTTACAATCAATGATAGTGCTTTAGTCGCAGCTGCTAAGCTTTCAAAACGCTATATAGCCGATCGTTTTTTGCCCGATAAAGCTATTGATCTGATCGATGAAGCCGCTGCTGAACTTAAGATGCAAATTGAAAGCGAACCTAGTTCTTTAAGAAAAGTAAGAAAAGACATTGAAACTTTAGAAGTTGAAAATGAAGCTTTAAAAATGGAAGATGATAAAAAAAATGAAAAAAGAATAGAAGAAATCATCAAAGAATTAGCCAATTTAAAAGAAAAACAAAGCGCATTAAATTCACAATTTGAAAACGAAAAAGGCGTTTTTAATGAAATCAGTACCAAGAAAAAAGAAATTGATCTTTTAAAAAATGAAGCCAATTTAGCTAAAAATAAAGGCGAATTTCAAAAAGCAGCTGAATTAGAATATGGAAAAATTCCAAGCCTTGAAAAAGAAGTGCAAAACTTAGAAGAAAAATGGAAAAAAATGAGCGAAAATGGCGTGTTACTTAAAAATCAAGTGGATGAAGACTTGGTCGCTGGAATTTTGAGCAAATGGACAGGTATTAGCGTGCAGAAAATGCTTACTTCTGAAAAACAAAAATTCTTAGAGGTTGAAAAGCACTTAAAAGAAAGCGTTATAGGGCAAGATAAAGCCTTAAATGCTTTAGCAAGAGCTATTAAACGCAATAAAGCAGGACTTAATGCAGACAATAAACCTATAGGAAGTTTTTTATTTTTAGGACCAACTGGAGTAGGAAAAACCCAATCAGCTAAAGCTTTGGCAAAATTTTTATTTGATGATGAAAAGGCTATGATACGCTTTGATATGAGTGAATTTATGGAAAAACATAGCGTTTCAAGACTTTTAGGAGCGCCTCCAGGATATATAGGGCATGAAGAAGGTGGAGAACTAACCGAAGCAGTGCGTAGAAAACCTTATAGCGTTCTTTTATTTGATGAAGTTGAAAAAGCTCATAAAGATGTTTTTAATGTACTTTTAGGAATTTTAGATGATGGAAGAGCAACAGATAGCAAAGGCGTAACGGTGGATTTTAAAAATACCATTATTATTTTAACCTCCAATATCGCTTCAAACGCAATCATGACGCTAAATGGAGAAGAGAAAGAAAATGCGATCAAAAATGAATTAAAAAATTTCTTTAAACCTGAATTTTTAAATCGTTTAGATGATATCATTACTTTTAATCCTTTAGGACAAGATGAGGCTTATGAAATTGTCAAACTTTTATTTAAAGATTTGCAAAATAGCTTATCAAACAAAGGTATCAAAGCAAATTTAAGCGAAAATGGAGCGCTTTTAATCGCAAAAAATGGTTTTGATCCTGACTTTGGAGCTAGACCATTAAAAAGAGCTATTTATGATATGATAGAGGATAAATTAAGTAATATGATCTTAACTGATGAACTTAACGAAAATGATAACATTTTAATCGATGCTGAAAATGATGAAATTATAATCAAAAAAATACAAAATTGAAAGTAGAAATTTCTACTTTCAATTTAAAACAAAATCTCATTTTCATTTAAATTGATATTATTTCTTGGCAAAGGTGATTTATCTGTATAGTAAGCACTTTTGCCTTTATAAGTTCCTTGATAAACTCCATTTGGAATGCTAAATTTTCTTGTTGTATTTGGGAATTTCTCTATATATTGAGTTAAAAAGTTCTTAAATACCGGTGCTGCAGTTCTAGCTCCACTTTCTATATAACGCATTGGTTTATTATTGTCATTTCCATACCAAATCAATGCTTCAATTTCTGGGGTAATCCCGCAAAACCAAGCATCGACATTTTTATTTGTCGTTCCCGTTTTTCCAGCTATATCTATACCTTTAATCTTAGCATTGCGACCTGTACCGCTTTCTACAACATTTCTCATCATATCGAGCACTAAAAAGCTTTGCTCTGGATTACTCACTCTATGTTCACTTGAGTCAAATTTCATGATCACTTTGCCATCTTTATCTTGAACTTGCCTTATAATTTGAGGTTCTTTTATCACCCCATAATTTCCAAACATGGTATAAAATTTAGAATATTCCAAAGGAGAAATTCCAAAACTTCCCAAAACTATAGATAAATTTGGCGGAATATCCTTAAAACCAAATTCCATTAATTTAGAATAAAGCACATCAAGCCCGATATCAAGCGCGAGATTAATCGTAGCAAGATTTCTAGAGCGCGTTAAAGCTTCTTTAAGGGTAATCAAACCTAGGAATTTTCCACCATCATTTTTAGGTTTCCAAACCTTATCACCACCTGAAAAAATCCTAGAAATGTCCGCAATTTCACTCATAGGAGAATAACCTAAATTAATCGCTACTTGATACACAAAAGGCTTAAAAGAGCTTCCTGGCTGACGCATACTTTGGGTAGCACGATTATAATTGCTTTTTTCATAATCCACTCCACCAACAAGTGCCAAAACATCACCACTTTGATGATTAACAACCACCATAGCACCATTTAAAGTGCTTAAATTTGCATCTTTATCACGCTTTACAATTTCATCATAGCCAAATTTTAAAGCATTTTGAGCCATTTCTTGAACATCTAAATCAATATTTAAAGTGATCTTATAGCCACCCGTTTTTAAATCCTTAATGCTAGAATTAAGTTGCTTCATCACCTCATCAACAACATAAGGAGCGGCATTTTGAGTTAAAGTGTCATTATAAATTTTAGGCACCTCTTTCATAGCACTATCATAATCACTTTTAGAAATCCAGCCCAAACTATACATTCTTGTTAAAACATTATTTGCCCGTGAAATAGAAAGATCTAAATGTTTGGTTGGATCATAGCTGCTTGGTGCTTTAGGAATACCAACTAGCATTGCAATTTCCTTAAGACTTAATTCGCTTAAATTTTTATGAAAATAGCCTTGCGCAGCAGTTTTTACACCATAATACCCATGTCCAAAAAAGATAAAATTCAAATACCTTTCTAAAATTTGCTCTTTAGTTAGCAAGGTTTCAATTTTATAGGCAAGCAAAGCTTCTCTGATTTTTCTTGTGATGGTTTTTTCTGGAGTTAATTCTGTATTTTTTATAAGTTGTTGAGTAAGAGTAGAAGCACCTTCTACAGGCTTACCAACATTTTTTATCACTTTCAATCCTGCTCTAAAAATAGCATCGATATTAACACCATTGTGCTCAAAAAAACTCGTATCTTCAATCGCCACCAAAGCTTCAATCAAACGCGGAGGCAATTCATCATACTTTGCATAAAAACGATGCTGTTCAAAGATATTGGCGACTAATTTTCCATTTCGATCGAAAATTTGCGTTGTAAGAGGTGGTTTATATTCTTTAAAAGTATAATCTTGAGTATCTACACTTGTAAAAAGATATCCAACATAAACAACACCTGCGATTAACAATAAACCAAAAAATGAAAAAATATATCTTAAAATTTTCATAAATAAGCCTTTAAAGTTTGGATATCAAGCCCTAAAGCTGTACTTGAATTTCCTATTTGTTTTTTTATAAATTGTCCATGAAAACCTTCATGCATAATACAACCTGCTTTGCCTTGAAAAAGATTATTTTCAACATAATCTCTTAAAGCATTTTCATCAAATTTTCTAAAATAAAGCGTTGTTTTAGAAAGAGAAAAAACTCTTTTTTGAGTATTAACCAATAAAAAAGCACTCAAAATACTCACACTTTTACCATCTTGCAAAGCGAGCATTTCATAAGCTTCATTTTTATCCTTCGCTTTGGTTAAAATTTTATCCCCTACACAAACAATACTATCAGCAAAAAGCACGGTTTCATTTTCAAAGTCTTTTTCAAAAGCAGCAAAAAATTGTTTTTCTTTTTGAAGAACAACATTTTGAACATATAAACTTGCTAAAATATTTTTATTTAAATTTTCATCATAATTAAAAGTAATTTGTTTAAATTCAATATTTTCCTCTCGGAGCAATTTTGCCCTCGAAGAAGAACTTGATGCGAGAATTAACATTGAATTGCTTTTTCTATATGATCCAAACTTTGCTTTAAAGCTTCATCAAGTTTAATTATATCTTTACCACCTGCTGTGGCAAAATCATCTCTTCCACCACCATTTCCACCTAAAATTTGCGCCACTTCTTTGACTAAAACTCCAGCTTTTAAAGGAGCGTCTTTTACCCCAGCAGCAAGAAGAACTTTACCCTCTTTTACTTGAGCAAGTAAAATCACAGCTTTGCTAAATTTATTTTTAAAATCATCAATCATAGCTTTAATATCGCCGTTTTGGATACTTTCAACGCAAATTTGTATCCCGTTGATATTTTTTGATTTTAATTCTATTTTGTTTGAATTTCTTAATTCTTCTTTTAGGGTAATAATTTCGTTTTTAAGTTTTTTTATCCCATTTAAAACATCATTATTTTTTAATTCTTCTTTAATTTTAGCCATTTCATCAAGCTGATTTTTTACAAAATTTAAAGCCGCTTTAGATACAACCGCTTCTATGCGTCTTATGCCTGCACTCACACCACTTTCTTTAACGATATAAAAACTACCAATCTGTGCTGTATTTAAAACATGAGTTCCACCACAAAGCTCTTTACTTTCTCCTAGAGTTAATACGCGAACATTATCTTGATATTTTTCATTAAATAAAGCTATAGCTCCGCTTTTTTTTGCTTCATCTAAAGACATACTTTCAAGCACTGCATCGCTTGAAAGTATAATCATTTCATTGACTCTTTTTTCAATACATTCTAGTTCTTCTTTACTTAAAGCCTTAGGATGGGTAAAATCAAATCTTAATTTATTAAATTCCACCAAAGAGCCTGCTTGAGAAACATGACTGCCTAAAATTTCTCTTAAAACATGATGTAAAAGATGGGTTGCTGAGTGATGACGTGCGATTTGCTCTCTTTTTTCAAAATCAATTTTTGCTTTTATATGATCATTGATTTTTAATTCTTTATTAGCATTTACAAAACTAAGATTAAGTCCAAAGAATTTTTGAGTGTCTAAAACTTCACAATCATCTAAAAATCCCACATCAGCACTTTGCCCACCACTTGTTGCATAAAAAGGCGTTTTTTCAAGCATCACCCAACCTTTACCCTTAAGGCATGAAATTTCTTTAAAATTTTCATCCAAAAGAGCGAGAATTTTAGTTTCGCATTCTATTTTTTCATAACCAACAAATTCATTTTCTCCAAATTTTTCAAGCAAAATCTTAAAATCACCGCTTGCATTTTTACTTCCACTTCCTTTCCAAGAAGCCTTAGCACGTTCTTTTTGTTCTTGCATTAAAGCTTCAAATTTTTCCTCATCTACTTTAAGATTTTTTTCTCTAAGCATATCTTGAGTTAGATCAAGCGGAAAACCATAAGTATCATAAAGCTTAAAAGCAACTTCTCCGCTGAAAATTTCTTGAGTGTTTTTAAGCTCTTCGTTAAAGATTTCAATTCCATTTTCTATAGTGCTTAAAAATCTTTCTTCTTCAAGTCGAATTTGCTCTTTAACAAATTCTTTTTTTTCATTTAAATAAGTGTAATGATCTCCCATCAAATGGCAAACTATATCGACTAATTTATACATAAAAGGCTTTTTAAATCCCAACAAATAACCATGTCTTAGAGCACGACGCAAAATTCGTCTTAAAACATAACCTCTACCTTCTTTATCAAAATTTGTCCCTTGGGCAAGTAAAAACACGCTAGAGCGTATATGATCAGCGATCACTCTAAAGCTTGCACCACTTTCATATATATATTCTTTTTTGCAAAGTTTGGAAATTTCATCAATAATTGGCATAAATAAAGAGCTATCAAAATTACTGAATTTTCCTTCCTTGATCGCCATAACTCTTTCAAGACCCATTCCTGTATCGATACTTGGCTTTGGTAAAGGACTTAAAGTCCCATCAGCGCTTCTTTCATATTGCATGAAAACAAGATTCCAAATTTCTAAAAATCTATCTCCATCTCCACCCATATAATCTTCATCGCTATTAAAATGTTCAGCGCCTTGATCATAAAAAATTTCACTGCAAGGACCACAAGGGCCTGTATCGCCCATTTGCCAAAAATTATCCTTATCTCCAAATTTATAAATTCTTTCTTTTTCTATGTGCTTTTGCCAAATTTCAAAAGCTTCATTGTCATCTTGATGAACGGTTACATAAAGTCTATCTTTAGGAAGTTTTAAAATTTGAGTAACAAACTCCCAAGCATAAGAAATCGCTTGCTCTTTAAAATAATCTCCAAAGCTAAAATTTCCAAGCATTTCAAAAAAAGTATGGTGGCGTGCTGTATAACCAACATTATCTAAATCATTATGTTTTCCACCTGCTCTAATACAAGTTTGACAACTTGTTTTTCTAGGAGGATTTGGACGAGGAAATTCTCCGGTAAAAATACTTTTAAAAGGCACCATACCTGCGTTAGTAAAAAGTAAAGTTGCATCATCAGGAACTAAAGGGCTTGAAGGGACGATTTCATGTCCTTTAGAAGCAAAAAAATCCAAATAAGCTTTTCTAATATCCATAAAGACTTCCTAAAAGAATTTTTATAAAACCATATAATACCAAAATTACTTTAAATTAAGTAAAACTAAACTACAATAAATGTTTTAAAAACTTTTTAAAATATAAAGGTATATATGAATTTCATTAATCTCAATGCACAATATTTAGCCTATAAAGATGAAATTGACGCTGAAATTCAAAGCGTTTTACAAAGTTCTTCTTTTATAGGTGGATTAAAACTGAATGAATTTGAAAAGAATTTAGCCAATTTTGTAGGCATTAAACATGCCATAGGATGTTCAAGTGGAACCAGTGCTTTATATTTAGCCTTAAGAGCCTTAGATATTAAAGAAAATGATGAAGTGATCGTTCCTGATTTTACCTTTATTGCAACAGCTGAAGCTGTAGCATTAGTAGGTGCAAAACCTGTTTTTGTGGATATCAACCTTGATAATTACAATCTTGATTTTAAAGCCGTAGAACAAGCCATCACATCTAAAACAAAAGCAGTTATTGCTGTGAGTATGTTTGGGCAAATGAGTGATTTAAAAAATTTAAATGAAATGCTAAAAAATAAAAATATCACTCTTATCGAAGATGGGGCGCAAAGTTTTGGTGCGAGCTTTAAAAGGGAAAAATCTTGTTCCATTGCACCTATTTCTTGCACCAGCTTTTTTCCATCTAAGCCTTTGGGTGCTTATGGAGATGGAGGGGCTATTTTTTGCCATGATGATGCTTTAGCACAAAAAATAAGAATTTTACTCAATCACGGACAAACCGAGCGTTATAAGCATGAATTTATAGGTATTAATGCACGTCTTGACACTCTTCAAGCAACCATTTTAAATGTGAAATTAAAACATCTTGAACAAGAAATTGAAAAAAGACAAAATCTAGCTAAAATTTATAATGAAAATTTAAAAAATTGCGTGATTCCAAAAATCGACACTCATGCTAAAAGTGTTTATGCACAATATAGTATTTTAGTGGAAAATAGAGCAAATATCTTGCAAAAATTTGAAAAAGCTAATATACCTTATGCGATTCACTATCCAACCCCGCTTCATAAACAACCTTGTTTTAAAGAGGCAAATCATTTAGAAATTACAAATTCAAGCTATGCGAGTGAACACATTTTATCTCTACCTTTTTCAGCTTTTCTAGAAGAAAAAGAGCAAGAGCAAGTTATCGATCTTTTCAAGGATTAAAAAATGAAAATCGGTATAATAGGTCTTGGAAAAATGGGGCAAAATCATCTCAATGAACTTGCTAGAAATCCTCATTTTAAAATCAATGCCCTATTTGATCTTTATCAAAATTCAAATTTAAGCCAATTTGATGATATTTTTTTCAATAATTTAGATGAATTTATAAAACAAGATAATGATATTATCATTATCGCAACGCCTACAAATTCACACTTAGATATTGCAAAAAAAGTTTTAAACTCCGCAAAAGCACTGCTTATAGAAAAACCTTTAGCTTTAAATTTGGCACAAATTGAAGAATTAAAACAAATAGCACAAAATAAAAAAATAGCCGTGGGCTTTTGTGAGCGTTTTAACCCTGCTGTTTTAGCCTTAAAACAAAATTTAAAAGATGAAAAAATTATCAGCATAGACATACAAAGATTTTCACCCTATCCACAAAGAATTAACGATGTTGGGATTTTACATGATCTAGCCGTGCATGATCTTGATTTGATTCGCTTTTTAAGCCAAAAAAATATCACAAAAACCAAAATTATTAAACGTTTTATCCAAGATAAAAATAAAGAAAGTGAAAGTATTTTAACTTGTGAGCTTGAAGAAATTATAGCTTCTTTACATCAAAGTTGGAATTGTTCTTTAAAACTTAGAAAAATTCACCTTATAACAGAAAAACATTTTTTTGAAGCTAATTTGGCTGATTTTAAATTACTTAAAGATGGCAAAGAAATTCAAATAGAAAAAAATTCTCCTTTATTTAGTGAGCATCAAGCTTTAGCGAATTTAATCAACAATAAAGAACATTTCCTAGCAAACATTGATGATGCCTATAAAGTCCAAAAAATCTTAGAGGAAAAAAAATGAAATTAGTTTTATTTTTAAACATGGGCGGAGTCACTCATTTAAAAGATTGTAAAACTTTTTTAAAAAATATGTTTAATGATCCTTATATCTTAGGAATTAAAAATAGATTTTTAAGGCGATTTGTAGCTTGGATAATAACCTTATCACGCACTAAAACCATGCAAAAAAATTATATTAAAATGGGTGGAAAATCTCCTTTAAATGAAACTACACAAAATTTATGTCACAAACTCAATTCCTTACAAAATGAATTTAATTTTGATTTTGTCAATTTATACGTCCCGCCTTATGCTAATGAAGTTTTAAAAAAATATTCCTTAAATTCAAAAGATGAAATCATCCTTTATCCGCTCTACCCTCACCACTCTTGCACTACAGTAACTTCTTCACTTGAAGTTTTACAAAGAGAAATTAAAAAATTAAACATCACAAGCAAGATTAAAATTATGGATATTTTTTATAAAGATGCAAATTATAATCAAATGATTGTTTCTCATATCTTAGATAAAAAAAATCAATTTGATGCTAAAACTCTTATTTTTTCAGCTCATTCTTTGCCAATTTCTCTTATAAAAAAAGGGGATTTATATGAAAAGCATATTAATGAGCATGTTCAAATTTTAAAAGAAAAACTCAAAAATCATTTTGAAGAAATCATTCTTTCTTATCAATCGAAGCTAGGACCCGTAAAATGGCTAGAACCTAGCACAAGTGATATTTTGGAAAAACTTAAAAATAAAGCCTTAATTTATCCTATATCTTTTTGTATCGATTGTTCTGAAACCATCTTTGAACTAGGTATGGAATACAAGCATTTAGCTACGCAAGATTATGCATTAATTTCTTGTCCAAACGATAGTGATGAATTTATTGACTTTATTTTAAAATCTCTTAAAAATTAAACTTATGTTTAGTTTTTAATAAATTTAAAAGCTCTTCTTTAGCCTTTTGAATATCATCGGTATTGAGTTTAAAATCTATTTTTTCTGGCTGTTTATAAGTTTTATCATAATATTCTAAAAGCATTGTAATAAGTTTATTCCACTCTTTTTTTTCGTAATTTTGAAATAAATCTTGCTTAAAATTAGTACTGATATAAGGAGTGATTTTTGCAACACATTCTTTAAATTTTAAAGGAGTCATTTTATTTTTATAAAATTTTTCAATTCTTTTAATACGATTTTCCAAAGAACAAAAACAATAAATTTTAAAAGCATTTTGCATACTCTCATAAAGCCTCAAAGGTAAGATTATTTCTCCGATTTTACGACTTTCGCTTTCAATAAAGGCAAAATCATTAATCTTGCTAAGATTATTAAAAAGCAAAGATTCAAAAGCTTTTTGTGTGGGTTGATCACCCAAAATATTTCCAAAAGAAGATCCTAAATGATTTGCCATTTTTTCCAAATGAATGGCATGGGGTAAAGATTCTAAAAGCTCACTTTTCCCACATCCAGTGTTTCCACAAAGCGAAAATAATTTTAAATTTAAAGATTGATCAAAAAAATTCAGTAAAAAAGTCCTATAAGCTTTAAAACCTCCTTTTAAACGCACTACTCTATAGCCTAATTCACTTAAAATAACCGCTATAGATTTAGAACGCAACCCACCTCTAGCGCAATAAATTCCAACCTTAGATCCTATACGAAATTCTTGAGTGATTACAGGAATATGACAAGCCATATTAGCACAAATATAGCTTGCGCCCTCCGCTTTAGCTAGAGCCTGATTTTGTTTATAAAGTGTCCCTATTTTTTTATGTTCATCATCGTTTAAAGCATAAAAATTTAAAGCCCCTTGAAGGTGTGAATGGGCAAACTCTTTTGGACTTCTTGCATCGATTAAAAGATCAAATTTTTCTTGATTAAAATTTTCAAATTCTAATTCACTTAACATTGTTAAAAGCATTAACTAATTTATAATACACATCTTTTAAATCTGTACCACAAACCCTAGTTTCTCCTATAGTTGTAATAAAATTAGTATCTCCAAACCAACGAGGTACCAAATGATAATGACAATGCATCGCAATGCCAGCTCCTGCATCTTTACTTAAATTCATCCCGATATTAACACCACTTGCGTGAAGTTCGTTTTTTAAAATCTTAACGCCTTCTCTTACCCAATAACTCATTTCTTGCCAAATCATCTCATCCAAATTTTCTATATGCTCTTCATGTAAATAAGGTATGATCATAAAATGTCCCGCAGAATAAGGATAGCGATTCATCACAGCAAAACAATGTTTGGCTCTAAAAATAACGCCTAATTTTTCATCATCATCTATTTTATTAGCACAATCGCAAAAAGGACATTTGCTCTTTTCTTTCTCAAAATATTCACTTCTCCAAGGCGCGTATAAGTATTGCATTGAATTTCCTTAATGATTTATTATATTACTTATTAAAAAAGCATCTATGCCTAATTTTTGCAAGTATTGTAAATTTTCTTCATCATTTACACTAGCAATAATAACTTTAGAATTTGGAATTTGACCTATGAGTTTTTCACATAATTGCACGTAGTTTGAAAAATTTTCATCTTTATTACAAATACTTACAAGATCAGCTCCAGCTAAAATCGCCTTGCTTAAATCTTCTTTATCGCAAATTTCAACCAAAGCTTCAAGTCCTAAATGTCTTGCAAATTCAAGCAATTTTTTAAGCTCTTTGGTGCTTAGCATTTTAGCAATCAATAAAATAAAATCTCCACCATAAACTAAGGTTTCTAAAATTTGATACTCATCAATAATAAAATCTTCTCTTAATAAAGGAATTTGAGTATAGCGGCGTATCATGCTTAAATTTTCAAGCACGCCGTTAAAATACGGCCAAGTAGATATAGAAAGAGCAACCGCTCCTTTTTTTTCACTCTCTAAGGCCAAGGATAAATTTTGATTTAAATCTTCTTTCATTTGAGGGATCAATTTTATCTCTTGATCTATTCTTTTTAAAGCCTTATACACATCTTTGGGAAAAAAAGGATTTGAGGCTAAAGATCGACCCAGCATGTCATAAGGTAAAATCTTTTTTCTTTCCTCAAGTTCTTTTTGAATTTTTTTATAAATTTCATCTCGTTTTATAACTTTAAACATTTTTTTATTGCCTTTATATGAGCTTTACTTTCTTTGGAATTTGAAAACTCTTTATCTTTAAAAGTTTTTTTCAAAATTTCCCAAGCCTTATGACAATCTCCAAACTTATAATATCCCCAAGCCAAAGAATCTAAATAATATAAATTCTGCGGATCTTTTTTCAAAGCAAGTTCTACAAATTTAATCCCTTTTTTAACATCTAAATCATAATCAATCAGTAAATATCCATAATAATTTAAATACAAATCATTAGTATTTTCATCAATCGCTTTTTCAAATTTTTCCTTGACAGCTTGTATGATTTTGGGTGTAATTTTTTTCTTTAAACTCGCATCTTCAAATTCAAAAATTGCCGCACGTAAAAGGTATTCTTTATTGTGAGTGCGTTGATAAACTTGCATACTTAAATCTTTAGCTTGATTATAATATTTTAACTTTTGATATAAATATAATTTAATATCATCATCTAAATTGTATTCTAAGGCGATATTTAAAGCTTGTTTGACTTGATTTTCAGAATTA
Source organism: Campylobacter sp. W0014 (assembly GCF_020135975.1). NCBI lineage: Bacteria > Pseudomonadati > Campylobacterota > Epsilonproteobacteria > Campylobacterales > Campylobacteraceae > Campylobacter > Campylobacter sp. W0014. The sequence continues at coordinate 93,782 of NZ_JACHTR010000002.1, forward strand.
AGTAGATCAACTGCAGATAAAATAAAATTCTTGCTTTTAGTGATTTCATAAAGCTGAATATAAACCCCTACTAAGGCTTTGTAGTCTTTTTCATCGTTATAAATTTTTGCGAGCAAAATACAAGTTTTTAAAGTACAGCCATTTGTTTTTCTAGAATTTTCTAACAATTCTTTAATACTAGCTGTATTATTTAAAATCACATAAACACTTACAAGTTTTAATAAAATTTCCTCATTTGAAGCATAATTATAAGCCAAATGATAATATTTTTCAGCACTTTTTAGATCATTTTGCTTCACCAAAATATCACCATATAATTCTAAATTTCTTGGATCATTCTTTTCCTTTTTTAAAAGCTCTTGCACTAATTTTTTAGCATTTTTAAGGTCATGAGAGTTAAGATCATAAAGGGCACTAAGACGCTTAAGATTATCATTTTGATTTAAATAAGGCTTTGCCATTTTGTTGATTTCTTTTTTTTGATCAAGATCATTGACTAAAGTAATTAAAAATGCATTTTCTAAAAAATGAGTATTATTATAATCCTTAAAAAGCTTTAAAAACTCATCTCTAGCTTCTTTATTTTGGTGAAAATATTCATAATTATAAGCTTTCATCACCCTTAAATCAAATTCATTACTTTTAAATTTTTTATAATCAGGATAAGTAACGACAATTTTAGAACCAGCACAAGCACTCAATAAAATAACGATTAAGATAAATAAGTAATTCCTATACATTCTTTTTTTAATTCCTCTTGATGTGTTTTAAAATATTCCCAAAAAGGAAAGGTGCGACATTGCATTGGACGATAATCATAAATTGAACAATTTCTATTTATAGGATCAAAAAAGATACACGCATATCCACCTTCAAATTCAACCTCTTTAAAGCTCATTTTAAAACCCACTTTTCTAAGATATTTTAAAATAAATTCTTCTTCACTTAAGCCCAAATATTCTCTTAAATTTTTAAGCTCTTCTTTACTTGCAAAAATATTACCACTGTCCCCAATGCAGCATTTTCCACCACATTTTTGACACGCATTTTCATCAAAACAATAAGAAAAATCTTTTTTAAAAATCATAACTTTCCAATATAAACCTAGAGTGAATTTTTTGCATTTTTTGACTCAAATTTCCATTTTCATAGACCAAAAATGGAGGCAATATCTCACAAAAAGATTTTACGCTTTTTCTAGCCTCAATCAAAACAAGTCTAGCTTTTTCATTTTTATCACTATGCACAAAGCAAATTTTAGTCATTTTTAGCTTTTTCTTTTCTAAAGCCACACAAATTTTATCAAACGCTAAAACCTCATAACAAAAATACAAAACACCTCTTGGTTTAAGCATAGAATTTGCCTTAGAAATAAATTCATCCAAAGGCAAATAGGATTGAAATTTACTGATATTTTTATGCAAATTTTGACTCTTATGAATTTCTTGTCTATAAAAAGGTGGATTAGATATGATAAAATCAAATTTTTTTGGGGTATTAAATTTTAAAAAATCATCGCAAAAAACCTCAGCTTCTACGTGATTGGATTTTAAGTTTTGTTTGATCAGTTGTATGTTTTTTTCTTGAATATCGATCATTGATAGCTTGATTTTTTCATTAAATTTTTTAATCAAAATACCTAAAATTCCACATCCAGATCCAACATCCAATAATTCATTTTTTATCCCACAATCTAAAATAAAATCAGCCAAAATTAAAGAATCACTATTATAACGATAGCCATCTTTTAATTGTGCCAATAAAATACTTTCTTGTTGCATTTTAATGAGTAGGAATTTTAATACGTTTTGTAGGATTTTCTAGACTTGTATTTTGCTCTTTTTTAATATTGTTTTTAGCAAAATCTAAAAAATTTTCCGCTAGAAGATTTAAATTTAAAAAGAAAATAAGAAACAATAATCTCATTAACAAACCTTGAAATTTTATTTTCTTAAAATAATACACTAGAAATTTAAAATTTATGCTAAAAATTTAAAGAAAGATTTATAATAAAGAAAATGGTGGTTAGAGGCAGAATCGAACTGCCGACACGCAGATTTTCAGTCTGCTGCTCTACCGACTGAGCTATCCAACCAAAAAATGTTTTCCTTTTTTAAAGTTGAAGTTTTAAAAAATGTAATTTTATCTTTTTTTCTTTAATCTAAGTTTAAACATAAGGTTAAAAATTTATTTGCCTTAAAGTTTTTATCAGATAGAATTCTTGCTTTAAAAATTTATGATGAGGGTTTTTTGAAACAATTTGGACTAGATAGGCGAACTTTTAAAATTTTATTAGTTGGTTACATCATTATTGCTTTAATCGGAGCTGCCTTTTTGTATTCAAACTGGGCTCATACAACTCCTATTAGCTTTCTCGATGCTTTTTTTACAAGCACTTCAGCAATCAGTATGACAGGATTAGTTGTAAAAAATACTGCGACAGATTTTACGTTTTTGGGGCAAATTATTATCTTAATACTCATCCAAATTGGCGGTTTGGGATATATGAGTATAGGTTTTTTTGTATATTTACTCATAAGAAAAAAAGTGGGATTTAGTGGTAGAAATTTACTAAAAGAATCCCTATTTTATCCAAGCATGGATGGACTTTTTAAATTTTTTAAAAAAGTTTTACTTTTTATTTTTATTATAGAATTAGCAGGTGCTTTACTTTTAACCATGCGATTTGCCCTTGATATGAATTTTAAAAAAGCTCTTTGGTTTGGGATATTTCACTCCATTAGTGCATTTAATAATGCTGGCTTTAGCGTTTTTGAGCATGGAATTTCCACCTATAAAAATGATATTGCAATTAATTTCATTATTACTAGCCTGATTATCATTGGAGGTCTTGGATATTTTGTTTTAGTGGAGCTTTATTTTTTTCAAAAAAAACGTTTACCTAGTCTTAGTTTGCATACAAAAGTCGTTGTTTTATCAACTATTATTTTAATTATCTCCTCAACTTTAATCATCTTTGCCCTAGAATATTCTAATCCTAAAACAATGGGGCATTTTTCTTTATTTGATAAAATCTTAAGTTCATATTTTACCGCGATCAATTACCGCACGGCAGGTTTTAACACTCTAAATATCAATCATTTAAACGATGCAAGTTTATTTTTTGGTGCTTTATTTATGGTTATAGGTGGAGCACCTGGAGGTACGGCTGGAGGGATGAAAATCACTACAGTGATTACACTTTTACTCTATGCGTATTGGAGCATTAGAGATGGAAGGGTAAGGATCTTTGGATATGAAATTTCACAAGAAACCATATCAAGAGCTTTTGTTATAGCAATAGGATCAGCAGTTTATATCACAGTCACTGTTATTTTACTTTCTTTATTGGAATCTCATTTCAATTTTCTTCCTTTATTATTTGAAACCTCTTCAGCGTTTGCAACCGTTGGAATTTCAGTTGGCAACGGAGGAACACTTTCTCTTTGTGCCTTGTTTTCCAATCCAAGCAAAATTATTATCATTATTATGATGCTTAGCGGAAGGATTGGGGTTTTTGCATTTTTACTCTCTGTTTTTAAACAAGATAAGGCAATACATATTAGATTTCCTGAAGGAAAAATTAATCTATAAAGGCAAATTATGAAAAATAATAGTTATGGAATTATCGGTCTTGGAAAATTTGGATCAGTTGTAGCAGAAGAATTGATCTCTGCAGGAAACACCGTAATCGTTGCTGATAAAGACGAAGAAGCTTTAAAAAATATATCCAATCCTGCAAGTTATGCTTATATACTTGATTCTACAAATGTGACAGCTTTAAAAGAAGCAGGATTTCACGATGTTGAAGTGGTTATTGTAAGTATTGGAGATAATGTTGAAAAATCCATTCTTACTTTAATGGCTCTTAAAGATATAGGGGTTAATAATATCATCGCAAAAGCCACTTCAAATATCCATGGACAAATTTTATCCAAACTTGGAGCCACAAAAGTTATTTATCCCGAAAAAGAAAGCGCGAAAAGATTGGTGAAAGAATTTCTTGTTAGAGAGGCTGAATTTGAAGTATTTGATTTATCAGCAAATACCATTCGGGCTATTAAAATCAATGTGGATGAAAAATTAGCCGGAAATTCACTCAAACACATCGCACAAAATATGAGAGTGATCGCTTATAAAAAATTAAACAACGATTGGGAAATATTACCTGATTTTGAAACAACCATAGCTTATAGTGGGGATGTGATTATACTATTAGGAACGGTTAAGGAATTAAGAAATTTTGAGTATTAAATTTCTTTTTTAAATTTAACCGCATCAACAAAACGTTTTAAAGCCCTTTTTTCCTTGTGAGCTATATTATAATAAATAATCTCACTTAAATAATATCTAATATCCTTAGCTGATATTTCCTTTTTTTTGGCATATTTTTGAAGTATGTATTGTGGAATTTTGATTTTTTCTCTAGCAAATTTATTTAAAATTTTAGAAAAATAAATCTTTTTTTGCATGCATGAAAAACGGGCAAATACAAAAGGTAAATTAGTTTTTTTATACCATAAATCACACAAATCTATATAAGCATTAGGATCTTTTATATAAAGCTTTAAAGCCTTATCACCTATGATAACCTTACCTTTTAGGCTTAAAACTTGAGAAAGCGCATTTGATGTAGCCGAGCTAGGATCTTTAGCCTTGGATGAATTTTTTTCAACCAAAACGCTTAAAACTTTTTTATTAGCGCAAATTCCAACATCTAAATTTTTATATTTTTTTTTAACACTTTCAATGCTTGAAGTCATAGCACCATCAACCCTGCGATAAAATAACTCCTTATTAAAATGACTAGGCTCACCTTTTTTATAAAAAAGCGTTGCTTTAAAGCCATTAGGCAAAGGATATTTTTTAAGATAAACACTTAAAGGCAATAAATTAATATAATCAAATTTACCAAAAACCATCACTAGCTTAGAGTGTTAAAAACCCTATCTCCCGCATCTCCGAGTCCTGGAACTATATAACCTTTTTCATTTAAATTTTCATCAATAGCAGCCACATAAATTTCTATATCTTCATGCACTTTTTTAAAATTTTCAATCCCTTTAGGTGTGGCAAGTATTGAAATAAATTTAATTTTTTTCACGCCTTTTGATTTTAAAAATTTACAAGCCTCTATTGCAGTTCCACCCGTGGCAAACATAGGATCTATAACAATAGCTACACGTTTAGCTGCATCTTGTGGAATTTTTTCAAAATAAAAATCCGCCTTAAGAGTTTCTTCATTTCTTACAAAACCCAAAAAACCTACACTAGCATCAGGAATCAATCTAAAAACACTCTCAAGCATACCCAAAGCAGCTCTTAAAATAGGGCAAATCATAATTTTTTCATTTAACTTTTTTACCTTAGCATTTGAAACAGGAGTTTGGATTTGAATTTCTTTTAAATTCAAATCCTTAGTTGCTTCAAAAAGTAAAAAAGTTGAAATTTCATCAATCAACATTCTAAATTGAAAAGGCTTGGTGCTTTGATCACGTAAAAGGCCTAATTTGTGTTCTATTAAAGGATGATTGATGCAAAAAACTTTATTCATTTTAAACTTTCAAAATAAGCTTTCTCATCGAATTCTTTAATCAAAGCTACCCCATCTTTAATAGCTGCTACTGCTACTGCAGTACTTACTGCTGCCTTTACTCTTTCATCAAAAGGTTTTGGAATCACATAATCTCTACCAAATTCCAAAGAATCAATTTCATAAGCCTTTTTAACCGCATCACTCACAGGCAATTTTGCCAAATCAGCCAAAGCTCTTGCTGCAGCTATTTTCATATTTTCAGTGATCTTAGTCGCTCTTACATCCAAAGCACCTCTAAAAATAAAAGGAAAACCTAAAACATTATTGATTTGATTAGGATAATCACTTCTTCCAGTACCCACAATCGCATCTTTTCTAAGTCTTGCAACATCTTCAGGCATAACTTCTGGAATAGGATTTGCCAAGGCAAAAATAACAGGATCTTTAGCCATCGATAAAATCATCTCATCATCAAGAATTTTTGGAGCACTAAGTCCTAAAAAGACATCTGCGCCTTTTAAGGCCTCTTTTAATGTTCTTTCTTTAGAATCTACAACAAATTCAAGTTTTTGTGGAGTTAAATCATTTCTATCTTTGCTAACCACACCTTTACTATCAACTAAAACAATATGCTCAACTCCTAAATTTCGATACATTTTGGCACTAGCAATTCCAGCAGCACCAGCACCACTTACCACCACTTTAATATTTTTAAATTTTTTTCCACTAATCTCCATCGCATTCATAAGCCCAGCAGTCGATATAATCGCTGTTCCATGCTGGTCATCATGCATGACAGGAATTCCAAGATCTTGTAAAGCTGCTTCTATCTCAAAACATTTTGGCGCTGCAATATCTTCCAAATTAATTCCACCAACCGTTGGGGCTAAAGCTTTACAAAAAGTAACAATTTCATCAACACTATGAGCATTGATTTCTATATCATAAGCATTAACATTAGCAAATTTCTTAAATAAACAAGCCTTACCTTCCATAACTGGCTTAGAAGCTTGTGCTCCAATATTTCCAAGTCCTAAAACCGCAGAACCATCACTCACAATAGCTACTAAATTCGCCTTATTTGTGTAAAGATATGCTAATTCTTTATCTCTAGCAATTTCCAAGCAAGGTTCAGCTACACCTGGACTATAAGCTAGGGATAAATCATGACTTGTATCCATTGGTTTTAAAGGGGTAATACTAACTTTACCACCTAAATGATATTTTAAGGCCTCTTCTTTTAAATTCATTTTATCATCCTTTTTAAAAAAATTTCCATTCTTTTTTTGCATTCCTCAACTCCTAAAAACTCTAAAACCTCGAAAATACTAGGGCTTACAGCTGTACCGGTTAAAGCAATACGTATAGGCTGAGCAAGTTCTTTTAATTTTACATCATTTTTTTGTAAGAATTCATTAGTAAAACTTTCAAAATCACTCGCAAGGCTTTGATTGCTTAATTCGTTTGCATATTTTTTTAATAAATCAAGATTTTTTTCATTTACAAATTTATTAATAGCTTGTTCATCATAATTTTTAGGAACTTCTATAATGCTTTTAGCCCCGTTGATAATTTCAAGTAAAGTTTTAGCACGTTCTCTTAAAAGATCAAGTAAAAATTCTGCTTTTTCATAAACTGACAAATCAAATTCCAGCTCTTTAAGTTGGTGATTGATCTCTTCAAAAGGCAAAGTTTTAATATAATGTGCGTTAAGCCATTCTAGTTTTTTAAAATTATAACAAGATGCGCTTTTATTGATATGATTTGGATTAAAAACTTTTTTTAAATCTTCAAGTGAAAAAATTTCATCATCTCCATGACTCCAACCTAAACGCACGAGAAAATTCAGCAAAGCTTGAGGTAGAATTCCCATAGCTTTATATTCCATAACATCAGTAGCACCATGACGTTTTGAAAGTTTTTTTCCATCTTCTCCATGAATCATAGCCACATGATAAAATTTTGGAATTTTAAAGCCTAAAGCTTCATAAAGAATGATTTGCTTTGGGGTATTAGAAAGATGATCATCTCCTCGAATAACATCACTAACTCCCATTAAAGCATCATCAATGACAACAGTAAAATTATAAGTAGGCGTTCCATCACTTCTTGCGATAATAAAATCATCTAAAATATCCTCAACTTTAAACTTAACCTCACCTTTAACACCATCCATAAAACAAATTTCTCCACTTTGTGGCGCCTTAATACGGACAACAGGTTCTATTCCTTGGGGTGGTGTGCCTTTAAAATCTCTATATCTCCCATCATATTTTGGACGCTCTTTGGCTGCTTCTTGCTTAGCTCGTAATTCTTCTAATTCTTCTTTGCTCATATAACAATAATAAGCTTTATCTTCATCTAAAAGTTTTTGAATATATTTTTTATAAATATCAAAGCGTTCAGACTGATAAGTCACTTCTCCATCATGATCAAGCCCACACCATTTAAAAGCCTCAAGAATTGCTTGTGTAGCTTCTTTGGAATTTCTTTTAAGATCGGTATCTTCAATACGAAGTAAAAATTCACCCTTATTTTTTCTAGCATACAAATAACTATAAAGTGCAGTTCTTAACCCTCCTATATGCAGATACCCAGTAGGACTTGGTGCAAAACGAGTTACAAGTTTTTCTTCCATTTTTTGCCTTTTCTTAAATTTTTATTGATATAATGCGATATTTACACTTAAATAAAGGTTTGAAATGAAAAAAATTTTATTAAGTTTTTGCTTTTTTGCAAATTTAGCAAGTGCAAATACTATTGATGCTATCGCCATAGTTGTCGATAAAGAGCCAATTACAACTTACGATATCAATGAAAAAATGGAAAAATTGCACCTTTCTAAAAATGAAGCCTTGCAAATTTTAATCAATGAAAAAATGGAAAAATCTCAAATGAAAAAATTTGGAATTTTTACAAGTGAATTAGAGCTTGATAATGCTATTAATAATATGCTTTCTCAAAACAATATTACTCTTGATATGCTTAAAGCCGATCTAAAAACCAAAGGGCAAACCTACGAACAATTTAGAGAAAATTTTAAAAAAGATTTAGAAAAAAGAAAACTATATGATCAAATACTTAGTACAGCTAAGATAGATTATAGTGATATAGGCGCTAAAAAATACTTTGAACAACATCAAGATAAATTCAGTATTTTTACAGAAATTACTGCAAAAATTTATACCTCTAAGAATATAAAATTTTTAGAATCTCTAAAAACTAGTAAAAAAACCATGCTTAAAGGCGAGGATGCGATTTTAAATCCAGAAAATGCAGATCCTAGACTTTTAAGCCTTTTATCTCAAGTTTCTATAGGTGATTTTTCTCCGATTTTAAATTCTAAAAGTGGCTATCAAATTTATAGAGTAGAGAATAAAAATGGCATACAAACTCCAGAATTTGAACAAGTTAAAAATGATATTTTAAACGCTTATGTTAGCGAGCAAAGACAAAATTATATTCAAGATTATTTTGATAAATTGCGTTCAAAAATAAATATAGAATATTTGAGATAATTAAATTTAGGATTTTAATCCTAAATTTAATCAATGTCTAGAGAGATAATTTGTATCGTAATTATTTTTAATAAAATCTTCATTATCCATCATAGCAAGATGAAAATCTTTAGTCGTTTTAATACCTCCAACGATAAGCTCATTTAAAGCTACTTTCATTTTAGAGATGGCCTTATTGCGATCTTCTGCCCAAACAACAAGCTTTCCTATCATAGAATCATAATAAGGTGGCACAGAATAATCCTGATAGCAATGGCTTTCCATTCTAACATTACGTCCAGCTGGAGCGATGTATTTTGTGATCTTACCTGGGCAAGGCAAAAAGGTTTGAGAATCTTCAGCGGTGATTCTGCATTCTATAGAATGTCCTTTAAGAACAATATCTTCTTGTTTTGGCAATGTATAACCTTCCGCAACTCTAATCATTTGCTCAATAATATCAATACCACTAACCATTTCACTCACGCAATGTTCAACTTGCAAACGTGTATTCATTTCTATAAAATAAAAATCCAAATTTTTATCCACCAAAAACTCAAAAGTTCCTGCTCCTTCATAACCAATTGCTTTAGCTGCTTTAACCGCAGTTTCATGAAGTCTTGAACGTGTTTTTTCATCAAGTAAAATTGCTGGGGATTCTTCAATTAATTTTTGATGGCGTCTTTGCATAGAACAGTCTCTTTCTCCTATATGGATCACATTTCCAAAACTATCTCCGATCACTTGTACTTCTATATGACGTGGATTTTGGATATATTTTTCCATATACATAGTACCATCTCCAAAAGCTGTCATCGCTTCACTTTCAGCAGACCAATAAGCTTTCTCAAGATCTTTTTCATTCTCAACAACTCTCATCCCACGACCACCACCACCAGCTGCAGCTTTTAAAATCACAGGATAACCAATTTCTTTAGCAAGTTTTTTAGCCGCTTCAGCACCCGCTAAAGCCCCATCACTTCCTGGGATTACCGGCACACCTGCTCTTTGCATCACTTGCTTTGCCTTGCTTTTATCACTCATTAAATTCATAGCTTCTACAGAAGGACCTATAAATTTAATATTATGTTTGGCGCAAATTTCAACAAAATTTTGATTTTCACTTAAAAAACCATAACCTGGAAAAATAGCATCTGCTTCAGCAATTTCAGCCGCGGTAATAATAGCTGGAATATTCAAATAACTTTCAGAGCTTCTTGCTTTTCCTATACAAATACTCGCATCAGCATATTTTAAATATAAAGCATCTTTATCTGCTTCAGAATATACACAAATTGCTTTTTTGCCCATTTCCTTAATCGTTCTTAAAGCTCTTAAAGCAATCTCTCCCCTATTGGCTATTAAAACGCTTTTAATTTCCATAATTATAATTTCTCCACTGTAAATAAAGGCATACCAAATTCTACAGGCTGTCCATCAGCAACTAAAATTTCTATAATTTTACAATCAAATTCAGCTTCAATTTCATTCATAATCTTCATAGCTTCAATAATAGCAATCGCATCGCCTTTTTTTACAGTACTACCCACTTTTACAAATGGAGCAGAACCTGGGCTTGGAGCCTGATAAAATGTCCCTACCATAGGGCTATTGATAGTTGGATTATTGGATTTTGTATGATTAGAAGAATGTGTTTCATTTACAACATTCACATTAATAGGCTGTGGAGCTGGAGTTGTAGGACAAACCGGAGCCGGAATATCACAACATATATCCCTTTCAAGTTCAATTTCAAAACCATCTTGTTCTTTAATCTTAATTTTACTAATATTAGCTTCTGCAAATAAATTGACTAATTCTTTAATCTCTTCTTTTGTCATAAATTTCTCCTGATTTTAAGAACTTAATCTAGTATTATATTGAAAAACTTAAAATTTAACTTTAAAAAAACAAAAAATTCCTAAAAATATAAAAAAATAAGTTATAATCTCTAATAAAAATTTTATTTAAGGTTTGGATATGGGTTTAAAAGCAGATAACTGGATCAGAAAAATGGCACTTGAACATAAAATGATCGAGCCATTTTGCGAAGCAAATATAGGCAAAGGAGTTGTAAGCTACGGACTTTCAAGCTATGGTTATGACATACGTGTAGGACGCGAATTTAAGATTTTCACCAATGTTAATTCTACCGTAGTTGATCCTAAAAATTTTTTAGAGGAAAATGTGGTTGATTTTGTAGGCGATGAATGTATCGTTCCAGCTAATTCTTTCGCGTTAGCAAGAACGATAGAGTATTTTAAAATGCCTGATGATGTTTTAGCTATTTGTCTTGGTAAAAGCACTTATGCAAGATGTGGAATTATAGTCAATGTAACCCCATTTGAACCTGGGTTTGAAGGGCATATCACCATAGAAATTTCAAACACCACTCCTTTACCTGCTAAAATTTATGCCAATGAAGGCATAGCCCAAGTCTTATTTTTACAAGGTGATGAAAAATGCGATACAACTTATCGCGATAAAAAAGGTAAGTACCAAGCCCAAACAGGTATAACCTTGCCTAGAATTTTAAAATAAATTTTTATGGAACATTTATTGCTTAAAATTCTTAAAAAACATTGAAATAAAAATATTTATAAAGGAGGATAAATGTTTAACGGAAAAAATATTCTTATAACAGGTGGAACAGGAAGCTTTGGAAAGGCTTATACTAAAATTTTACTCCAAAATTACAAGCCGAATAAAATCATTATTTTTTCAAGAGATGAATTAAAACAATTTGAAATGGCAATATCCTTTAATCAACCTTGTATGCGATATTTCATAGGTGATGTAAGAGATAGAGAAAGACTAAGTTATGCTATGAATGATGTTGATTTTGTTATTCATGCAGCTGCTATGAAACATGTTCCTGTAGCTGAATACAATCCTATGGAATGTATCAAAACTAATATTAACGGTGCACAAAATGTGATCGATGCTTGTTTGGAAAATAATGTTGAAAAATGTATCGCACTCTCTACAGATAAAGCATGTAATCCGGTTAATTTATATGGCGCAACCAAGCTTGCAAGCGATAAGCTTTTTGTTGCAGCTAATAATATTGCTGGAAATAAAAATACAAAATTTAGCGTCGCTAGATATGGAAATGTCGTGGGTTCAAGGGGTTCTGTAGTGCCATTTTTTAAAAAGCTAATTAAAGAAGGTGTTAAAGAACTACCTATTACAGATGAGAGAATGACAAGATTTTGGATTAGTCTTGAAGATGGGGTTAAATTCGTTTTAAACAATTTTGAAATCATGCATGGAGGAGAAGTTTTTGTTCCAAAAATCCCATCGATGAAAATTACAGATTTAGCTCATGCCTTAGCACCTGACTTGAAAACAAAAATTATAGGCATTAGACCTGGGGAAAAATTACATGAAACAATGATCTCAAGCGATGATAGTCATTTAACTTACGAATTTGATCAATATTATGTTATTAGTCCAAGTATTCAATTTACAAATGTTAAAAGTGATTTTAGTATTAATGCTAAAGGAGAAAAAGGACAAAAAGTCAAAGATGGTTTTTCTTATAGCTCGGATAACAACAAAGAATGGGTAAGTGAAAAAGATCTTTTAGATATCATCGATCATACGGAATTTGAATAATGCTTACCTACTCTCATCAAAATATCGATCAAAGCGACATTGAAGCGGTTATTGATGCCTTAAAGGGAGAAATTTTAACCGGTGGAAAAAAGGTTGAAGAATTTGAACAGGCTTTATGTGAGTATGTGGGTGTAAAATATGCCTGTGTTTTAAATTCTGCCACCTCAGCTTTACATCTGGCTTATAGTGCTTTAAATGTAAAAAATAAAACCGTTCTTACTGCACCTCTTACTTTTGCAGCGACAGCTAATGCAGCTTTAATGGCTGGAGCAAAGGTTGAATTTATCGATATTAAAAGCGATGGCAATATCGATGAAAAAAAAATAGAACAAAGATTAAAAACAAAAAGCGATGATATAGGGGCGATTTGCGTTGTTGATTATGCGGGTAATAGTGTCGAAATGGATGAAATTTATAAACTTTGCAAAGATTATAATATTCCCTTAATCGATGATGCAAGCCATGCCTTAGGAGCTTATTATAAAGATGAAAAAGTTGGTAAAAAAGCCGATCTAAGCATTTTTTCTTTTCATCCGGTAAAACCCATCACTACTTTTGAAGGTGGTGCTGTTACAAGCGATAATGAAGAGCTTATAAAAAAAATTAAACTTTTAAGAAGTCATGGCATAGTCAAAAAAAGACTTTGGGATAGCGATATGATCGATCTTGGTTATAATTACCGTTTAAGTGATGTCGCTTGTGCTTTAGGGATCAATCAACTTAAAAAATTAGACAGTAATTTAAAAAAACGAGAGGAAATTGCTCAATTTTACGATAAAGAATTTGAAAGAAATCCTTATTTTTCTACTATTAAAATTAAAGACTATAAAAAAAGTTCAAGGCATTTGTATCCTATTTTGCTTTTTCCTGAATTTTATTGTCAAAAAGAAGATATTTTTAAGGCTTTGCTAGATAAAGGTATTGGTGTGCAGGTGCATTACAAGCCCACTTATGAATTTAGTTTTTATCAAAAACTTTTAGGGCAAATAAGACTTGAAAATGCGGATAATTTTTACAAAGCAGAACTTAGCATCCCTTGTCATCAAGAAATGAATTTGCAAGATGCTAAATTTGTAAAAGATACTTTGTTTGATATACTTGAAAAAACTAAAAAGGGCTATTGTGGATAACCTTGATTTTAGAAGCGCTGATTTTGAAAATACTGGCAAAGCGATGTATGAACTCGCTAAAGAACTTTTCCCAATCTGCAGAAGTATAACTGGGCAAGGCTTTAGAGATAGTTTGCAAATTTTAAATGATGCTCTGGCGGGGGGGGGGTATTTTACAAATTCACTCTATTGAAAGTGGAACAAAAGTTTTTGACTGGATAGTTCCACCTGAATGGCATATAAAAGATGCCTATATCATTACTCCTAATAGAGAAAAAATTTGTGATTTTAAAAAGCATAATTTGCATGTTTTAAACTATAGTGAAGGTGTTGATAAAGAAATAGAACTTGATGAATTGCAAAATCATCTTTACTCACTTGAAGAAAAACCAGATGCTATTCCTTATGTAACGAGTTATTATAAAAAGCGTTGGGGATTTTGCATCACACACAATGAAAGAAAAAAGCTCAAACAAGGAAAATACCGCGTTTTTATTGATGCTAAGCACGATGAAAATGGTGTTTTAAATTACGCAGATTTTATCATCCCTAGCACTCAAAACTCTAAAGAAGAAATTTTAATCTCTTCTTATCTTTGTCATCCATCAATGGCAAATAATGAATTAAGTGGTCCAATAGTGGCAATCTATCTTGCCAAATGGCTTTTTAATTTAAAAGAAAGAAAATATAATTATCGTTTTGTTATCATCCCTGAAACCATAGGCTCTATCGTTTATATCCATAAACATTTAAAACATTTGCAAAAATACACTAAGGCAGGTTTTGTACTCTCTTGCTTAGGTGATGATAATGCTTACTCGCTTATACATTCACCTTCTCAAAATACCCTTTCAGATAAAGTTGCTTTGCACACTTTAAAAAATAAAGAAAATTTTAAAGAATATAGCTTTTTAGATCGTGGATCCGATGAGAGACAATACAATGCTCCTCTCGTAAATTTAGGTGTTGCGGGAATTTGTCGCACAAGATATAGTGATTATAATGGATATCATACTTCCAAAGACGATTTAAATTTCATCAGCTCTAAAGGTTTAACAGGAGGACTTAAGGCCATGCAAGAAATCATTTTAAATCTAGAAATCAATGAAGTTTATGAAAATACGACTTTTTGCGAACCAAATCTTGGAAAACGAGGGCTTTATCATACACTTAGCACGGCTAATGATATCCCTTTGGCTTGTAATTTTTTAGCTTATTGTGATGGTAAAAACGATATTATCGATATTGCCACAATTTTAAATATGCAAGCTTATGAATTTAAAGATCTCTTAAAAAAAATATTGGAATTTAAACTTTTAAAGCTTTCTATATAAATTTCTTCCTTTATTTTCTTTTATATCTTTAGCTATAATTTCAAAAGCTTTTTTTAAATCAATCTTTTTAATACATATATCATCAAAAAAATCAAGTTGCATCACTTGTTTTTCTAAAAAAATATTCTCTAGTGGATTAATATCTGTCAAAACTCCGTCATTGCGAACAAACATATCGTAAGTTGCCACTTTTTTAACTCCTTTCTCATCTATATAATAAGATTTGAAACTCTTATTATGTCTATAATCAACATTAAAACATTGTTCAACATAATGGACAAAAGTAAAAGAATCTTGTAAAGGTAAATCAATAATAATCATTTTGGCATTTTTCTTATACATAAAATCAAAAGGTGAACTAGAATCAAAAGCTCCTTTGTTTTCAAGCCCAATTAATTCATCTTGAAATTTTCCAGCGACTGCAAAAGAATAGATAGGATGTTTTGTGCGTTTAAATTCGCTTCTTTTTAAAGCAATATTACCCAAAGCACCGGTTTGAGATTTTGAATTTAAAATATCATAAGATAAAGATTTACAAAAATCCCAATTAAAAGTTTGTATTGCTAAAGTCCCCCCCCCCCCCCGATCAAAAAAATCTCTCTGCTGATTATAAGATGTAGTTAAATATTTTTGAGAAAAAATATCAAGCAATAAATTTAAATTTTCTCTAGCACTTCCATCTAACCTTTGAAGTAATCGCATAAAATTGCCCGTCAATATAATACATTTCACATTACCTAACTCTAATTTTTCAATAAATTGCTCCAACATAAAACCAACCTTAGTAATCATCAAAAACTTTCATAAACATTTTAAAATAACAAAATTCTATTAAAAGTTTAATTAAAGAAATACGCTGGTATAATTTAATGTAAAAAAAATATTTTAAAAATTATTAATAAAGTATAGGCGCTATGAAGGAATTATTTCGCTATAAAAATCAAACCTATAATCAAAAAGATCTCATAGAAACTTTAGAAAAATTGGGCATTAAAAATGGAGACATAATTTATATCCATAGTGAAATTTATAATTTTGGAATACCGCTTTTGCCCATAAAAGAACTTTTAAAAGCCTTGATTGAATGTTTCTTTGAAGTTATAGGTAAAGATGGAACTTTAGTTATGCCTACTTTTACCTATAGTTTTTGCAATAATGAAGTTTATGATAAGTTAAATTCAAAATGCACAGTAGGAGCACTTAACGAATTTTTCAGATTGCAACAAGGAGTTAAAAGAACGAACGATCCTATTTTTTCTTTTGCTGTTAAGGGCAACAAAGAAGAATTATTTCTAAAAGAAACAACCAGTTGTTTTGGTAAAAATAGCGTTTATGATGAACTTACCAAAAATAATGCTAAAGCTATCCTTTTTGGAGGTGAACATTTGGGTTTTACTTATTTTCATTATATAGAAGAAAAGGCGAAAATAACTTATCGCTATCATAAAACTTTTAAAGGAAATATTATAGATGAAAATGGTATCCAAATTGATAAAGAAATTCAATTTTTTTGCAGAGATTTAACAAGAAAATACAACATTATCGATCAAGAAAAAGTTTTTAATATATTAGACTCTCAAAAACTTACCAATAAGCTTAATTTTGGTGGCGCTCAAATTGTTTCTTTTGAAATAGAAAAATTTTATACTTTTATTTTTGATAAATTGACAAAAAATGAAAATTATTTACTTTTTCCAAAGGAATTTTAG
>NZ_JACHTR010000003.1:0-110482 GCF_020135975.1 Campylobacter sp. W0014
CGAGGATTTCTTGGATTTGCAGTGATTCTTGCAGTTAAATCTCCTTTTTCTACAACTTGAACAGTAGAAACTGATTCTTTTACAGCTTGGTTATCTTGTTCTAAACCTTGTTTAGTCATAAGGATGTTTTCATTGATGGCTTTACTCATTTGTCCTAATTCATCATAACTATCAATTTTTATAGTTTCAATATTTTTAGTTTCGTGATTTAAGAAATGGAAGAAATTTTGTAGATAATGTAAGGTAGAACTAATTCTATTGCTTACCAATTTTCTAACACAAATATAGATAACGCCTAAAACTACTATCAAAAAGATAATAGCAATGATAATGATTGAAAATTGTAATTTATATACAGGAGCTAAAACAGATGAACGAGGCGTTGTTACTAATATACTCCAATGGCTTGAATTATTAAGTGTGCTAAATGATACTACTGAAGCGTAAGACATAAGTCCAGTAGAGGTTAAAAAATCATTCATGAGCAAATCTTTATGACTTTTTATGGCTTCTAAAATTGGTCTAACTGAAGGAGAATGATTATAATCATTGATTTTTTGCAATAAAGCTTTAGGGTTTTCATGTATCACAAACTCTCCTTCGTCTGTCAATAGCAATCTTTGATCGCCGTCGTGAAAATTTAAAGAACGATCTAGTAAGGTTTTAGACATCTCTGAAAATTCTAAAGTGAAACCTACAACTCCCACATATTTTCCATTTTTATTAAATAAGGGCATTCCAAAATTAATACCTATAAATTCACCATCCCCATAATTTAATTTTTTTGGTATTCCAAATTCAATTTTTGGATTATTTATATCACTTTGTTTTTCTGCTTTTGATAAAACAGAAATTTGGTCAAATGCATTTTTTAAATGTGCTATTTTTATCCCTCCAGAATTTCCAGGGGTTGCATCATGAAATACTATAGATAAAGAACCATCTTCGTTTATAAATTTTTCTTTATCATTACTAACTAGTATTGAAGGATCTTTTAAATATAAAAAGGCATATGTGGTATGAATGCTGCCATCTAAAGTATCTTTGATTAAATTTTCTGCAACATTAGAGTAAATTTGTCCATCGTCTTTTATAATATCCTGAATAGCTGAATCTGTTATACTTGATAACACTATAGGCTCATTTAGTGCAGCTTCCATATAGTTTACATATCTTTTTGAGGCTATTTTTAGAGCTTCTTCTGCTTGATTTTCCATATTTGAAGAAACTTGAAAAGAAATAAAAAAGATCATTACTGCTAGTCCTATAATAGTGCTTATAGCAGTACATAATACTAACTTTGTACCAATGCTTAAAGATTTAAACATCTTTTAATCCTTTCGTAAAAATGATTTAAATTTTTTAAAATAGATATAATATCTATATTTATTTTAAAAAAAAATAATTGAAAAATAATAGTAAATACAATTTATTTTAAAAGCATTTAAAAGTATGATAAAATTCTACATTGTTAAAACTTGGCGGAAATGGTACCGAAGCTGAAAAATTTTTGTAAGTATTTCCAGGAAGATTATTTATAATTTCTATAGTATAAGAAACACTCATATTTTTCATTTTAGCGTTTCTAATATTTTTATCGTCAAAAATATCTCCGCTGACATGTTGTTTATTGAATATATTTAACATTAAATAGCATTTTTTAATATTAAATTTAGTTAAATTTTCCACCTTTCCATTGATAATAACGCTTTCATTTCTTAGATCTCTAGTATAAGATAAGTTATCAAGTTTAGCTTGAACCGTGAATTGACTGATTGTCAAAAAGATAGAATAAATTAATAGCGCAGAAAAGATAGTATTGATAGTATAGCCCATTAAGGCGATTTCTTTTTGTTTTATTTTTAAAAAAATTAAAGCACAAATTAAAATAAAACAAACAATTATAATAATAAAAGCGAGTAAGTGATAAAATGTAAGTTGCATTAAAAACACTCTGAAGATAAATGTATAGTGAAATTGTTTTCATATTGGAAATTTTCAAAGGTGACTCTTTGAAATTGGGTTGTATTTTTCTTTAAATTTTTTACTTCGGCACTTTTTTGTCTATAGGGTATCAATTTATCTTTATATCGATTGATAAAATTATCTTTTGGAGAGACATTTTTAAAAATTTTTGTTTTAATTTTGCAGTCTTTAAAATCATGTTTTGAAGTATTGCTTATGTTAAAATCAACAACTAAGTCTCCAGAAGTGTATAGTATTTTTTGAGATATAATTTCAAGAGTTCTACTTCTTGCTTCATAATCTATTATCTTGAATCCAAAGATATAAATTATAAAACAAAAAATTAAATTTAAAGCAATAATAAATAGTGCTATAACTGGTCTATGTCTTAAAAAAACGCATAAAAGCGAAACTCCAGTGAAAAGAAAGAAAATAAACAAAATGAGCATATAATCCACTAAATATAAATGAGTGGAATAAAAAAGCACAATTTCCCTTATTTTTTCTATCACTGTTTTTTCCTAAAAATTATTGAACAGAGCTTTGTTTTTTTGCATCTTTTGTATCAACCCAGATATTAGGCACAGCTCCACCAGGTGTCAAGAAAATTTTAGCATCTTTATTAATTTTTAAAGCTTCATTAAATTCTTTCTGCGTTTCTATTTGTTTTAAAGTCAATAAAGAATTATTTAAACTATTAGCGATTTCTTTATTGGAATAAGCTTGAGCATCAGCTTGAATTTTAACCGCTGTGGCTTTACCTTTAGCACTGATGATAGTTGCATTTGCTTCGCCCTCTGCTAAAGCTGCTTTTTTTAATGCTTCTTGATTGGCTCTTTCAACTTCATATTTTGCTCTTTCTGCCTCTTGTTTAGCGATTTGAACACGTTCTATTTGTTCTTTTACTTTAGAAGGTAAAATGATTTCTCTTAATTGAACTGCGCGAAGTTCAACGGGTTTATTTGGCTGAGCGGATATTGTTTTTCCTATTCCTTCCTCAATTTGAGTTGCTATAGTATTACGATTAGTAGGCAATTCCTCAGCTGTGTATTTTCCTACGACACTTCTTACAACATCACGTACTACAGGATCAATAATTTTATTTTCCCAATTTAATCCCCAAGTGGCAATAGTTTGCGGTACTTGAGAAGGGTTTAAGCGGTATTGAACCGTTACATCTATAAAGACAGGAAGCCCTCTTGAGTCTAAAACGGAAATGCTGTTTTTATTGATAACGCCTGATCCAGAACTTAAATTTTCATTAGCCCCTTCAAAAGATGCATAATTGATTTGTCTTATCCTTGTATCAATAATAGTGATTTTTTGAATAAAAGGCAAGAAAAAATGAAGCCCTGGAGCGATAGGATTAGGATCATATTTACCTGTATTTGATTTGATCCCCATTTCCCCAGAGTTAATTACTACAAAAGGTTTGATCAGTACAATAAATATGATTAATATTGCTATAGTATAGATAAAGGGTGAAATTTTCCCAAAAAAATTAAAATCAGACATCTTAAAATTGAAATTTTTTTGATTATTTTCATTGGAATTTTTATTTTTCTTATTAAAATAATCATTTAAATCGGCTGGCATTTTTTTCCTTAATTTTGATTTTTAAAAATTTAGGACTGAATTTTATCAAAAATAAACTAACAATAAACTTTTAATGAATATTTTAAATTATTTTTTATGTAGTTATGATATAAAATCAGAAAAATAAACTTGATTTTAATATTAACAATTTTTTAAAGTTAATATTTTAAAAATTTTTATATTAAAAATAAGGATTTAAAAAATTAAATTATTTGGTATTGTTTTATTTTATTAAATTTGAAATAATTACAAAAATTCAAAGGAGAAAAAATGCCAATTGTAAATATAAAATTAGCCAAACCTGCATTAAGCAAGGAACAAAAAGCTGAACTTATAGCTGATATTACCCATCTTTTAAGTGTAAAATATAATAAAAATAAAGAAAGAATAGTGGTGATGATAGAAGATATAGAAAATTATGATATAGGGTTTGGCGGAGAGAGTGTAGAGCAAATTAAAGCAAAGGCTGTAAAATGAGTGATTTAAAAATAGGAGATAAAGCTCCAGAATTTGAGCTTTTAAATCAAGATGGAATTAAAATAGCGCTCAAGGATTTTATCGGAAAAAAAGTGATTTTGTATTTTTATCCAAAAGATAATACTCCAGGTTGTACAACAGAAGCTTGCGATTTTAGCGAAAATTACGATCGTTTTAGCGATAAAAATGCTGTAATTTTGGGAATAAGTCCAGATAGCACCTTAAGTCATGAAAAATTTATTTCTAAATTTGATTTAAAACATATTTTATTAAGTGATAGTGAAAAAGAAGTAGCAAAACTTTACGGAGCTTGGGGGCTTAAAAAAAATTACGGCAAAGAATACGAAGGCATTATACGTTCTACTTTTGTGATTGATGAAAATGGGAAAATTATGCAAATTTATAGCAATGTTCGCGTAAAAGATCACGCTTTAAAAGTGCTTGAAAGTCTTTAATGCTTGTACATATTTGTTGTAGTGTAGATAGTCACTATTTTATAGAAGAACTAAGAAAGGCCTACCCTAAAGAAGAAATTATAGGTTATTTTTATGATCCTAATATTCATCCTTTAAGTGAATATGAATTGCGATTTTTAGATGTTAAAAGAAGTTGTGAGAAGCTTAAAATCAAGCTTTATAAAGGTGAATATGAGTATGAGAAATGGCTCAATGCTGTGCGTGGATTTGAATATGAGCCAGAAAAAGGCGCAAGATGTAAAATTTGTTTTGATTTAAGAATGGGATCTAGCGTAGAATTTGCTGCTAAATTGGGACAAAAAAAACTTACCACTACACTTTTAACAAGCCCAAAAAAAGATTTAGAGCAATTAAAAAATGCTTTGCAAAAAGAATGCGAACCTTATGGTATAGAATTTTTAGCTCCAGATTTTCGTAAAAATGGGGGTACGCAAAGACAATTTGCTTTGGCTAAAGAACAAAAACTTTATCATCAAAATTATTGTGGGTGTATTTATGGATTAAAAAAACAAAAGCAGGATAAAAGTTTTATTGATGAATTGATGTCTCCAATTAATCGACAAATTTTGCCTGCAAGTATAGAATCTAGAATAGCTTTTTATAAAAAAATTAAAACTCTTGAAAAAAAAGGAAAAAAATTTGAAATCAAAAGAGATAAATTTTTAAATTATCGACTTTTAAACGCTTTGATAAAATTGGACAAAAAACCAATTAAATCTTACATTTTATTTTATTCTCATTTTAAAAATTCTTATACAAAATTGAGTGTGGAGGGGAATAAAGTCGATTTTTATGTCAGTTTTAAAGATGAAATTAATTTTTGGAGTTTTAAATATTTTAATTCTTTATTAAAAAATAAATTTAAGACTTTTGAAGAATTTTTACATAAGCCTTTAAAAATTAAGCAAGAAATTAATTTACGCCATAAATTATTTAATTCTTATAATCTCTCTCCCGTGATTATTTTAGATCAAATTCATCAAGGTCGTTATGAAATTTGTGCTAAAAGTGAAATTTATTTTGATATAGAAGAAAAAATTCTTTTAATTTAAAAATAATTTTTATGCTTTTATTAGTATTTTTTTTGTAGAATTTTAATTTTGTATTAAAGAAACATGAAGGCTTTAAATGATAAATGTATCGCAAATTCAAGAAATTTTACCGCACCGATATCCTTTTTTATTGGTCGATAGAATTGTTGATTTAAAGAAAAATGAGATAGTTAGAGGATACAAAAATATCAGCATTAGTGATCCTGTTTTTTTAGGTCATTTTCCAGATCATCCTATTTATCCAGGTGTTTTAATTTTAGAAGGAATGGCGCAAACCGGTGGAGTATTGGCTTTTGAAAGTATGGATGATAAGGTAGATCCTAAAAGTAAAGTTGTATACTTTACTGGTATTGATGGTGCAAAATTTAGAAATCCAGTGCGTCCAGGAGATCGACTTGATTATGAAATGAAAGTGATGAAAAATCGTGGTAATATGTGGGTTTTTAAAGGTCAAGCTTTCGTGGATGGAAGTTTAGTTGCAGAAGCTGAACTTAAAGCGATGATTGTGGATAAGTAATGGTAAAAATTCATCCTAGTGCAGTTGTAGAAGAAGGTGCAATCCTCGGTGAAGATGTTATAGTTGAAGCCTATGCATATGTAAGCAAAGAAGCAAAAATAGGAAATAATGTTATTATAAAGCAGGGAGCTAGAATTCTTTCAGATACAACAATAGGGGATCATTCTAGAATTTTTTCTTATGCTATTGTAGGCGATATTCCTCAGGATATTTCTTATAAAGATGAACAAAAAAGTGGCGTTATTATAGGTAAAAATGCAACTATAAGAGAATTTGTAACTATTAATTCAGGTACAATAAAAGGAGATGGCTTTACGCGCATAGGTGATAATGCTTTTATCATGGCTTATTGTCATATTGCACATGATTGCATTTTGGGTCATAATATAATTTTAGCCAATAACGCGACTCTAGCAGGTCATGTAGAGCTTGGGGATTTTTGCGTCGTTGGAGGTTTAACACCCATTCATCAATTTGTAAAAGTAGGAGAAAGTTGTATGATCGCAGGTGCGAGTGCTTTATCTCAAGATATTGTTCCTTTTTGTTTGGCTGAAGGAAATCGCGCTAGTATTAGAAGTTTAAATTTAGTAGGTATACGCCGACGTTTCGATAAAAATGAAGTAGATGTTTTAAGTAAAGCTTTTAAATTTTTATTTAGAAAAGGAAATTTAAAAGATAATGCTCAAGAGCTTTTTCAAAGCACTCAAAGTGAGAATGTTAAAAAAATGTGTGATTTTATTTTGACAACAAAGCGTGGAATTCCAGTATATAAAGGTAAAAATAATGCCTAGAAAATGTAGTTTTTGTAATGAATTTGAAAATTCTCAAAGAAGAATTTTGGAAAATGGCGATCATAATTCTTTTATTTGCGAGTGTTGTGTCGAAGCAGCTTATAATATTATTTTTGGAGAAGAAAAAGAGGCTAAAGAAAGTGAGCAAGGGCACAATATTAATTTTAATGATATGACGCCAAAAATTTTAAAAGAGCATCTTGATCGTTATGTGATCGGACAAGAAAGAGCTAAAAAAGTTTTTAGCGTGAGTGTTTATAATCACTATAAAAGATTATTTAGATCAAAACTTGATGGAGATGATACAGAGCTTTTTAAATCGAATATTTTACTCGTAGGTCCAACTGGAAGTGGCAAAACTTTGCTTGCGCAAACTTTAGCCAAATTTTTAGATGTACCGATAGCAATTTGCGATGCAACGTCTTTAACTGAAGCGGGTTATGTTGGTGAAGATGTTGAAAATATACTTACACGTCTTTTACAGGCTGCTGATGGAGATGTTGAGCGTGCTCAAAAAGGTATTGTTTTTATTGATGAGATTGATAAAATTGCAAGAATGAGTGAAAATCGATCTATAACTAGAGATGTAAGCGGAGAAGGAGTTCAACAAGCCTTACTCAAAATCATAGAAGGTAGCCTTGTAAATATACCGCCAAAAGGTGGAAGAAAACATCCAAACCAAGATTTTATCCAAATAGATACATCAAATATTTTGTTTGTATGTGGTGGAGCTTTTGATGGTTTAGATCTTATATTAAAACGTAAGTTGGGCGATAAAGTTGTAGGTTTTTTTGATGATAATGCTCAAGAAAATAAAGCCTTGCTTGATAAAATTGAACCAGATGATTTGGTTCATTTTGGCCTTATACCTGAATTAATTGGGCGTTTGCATGTTATAGTATCTTTAAATGAACTTAATGAAGATGACATGGTAAGAATTTTGACAGAGCCAAAAAATGCTATTATTAAGCAATATCAAAAACTTTTTGCAATTGATAATGTGAAATTAAAATTTGAAGATGAAGCTTTAAGAGAAATTGCTAAATTGGCTTTAGAAAGAAAAACTGGTGCTAGAGGACTTAGGAGTATTATAGAAGAAATGATGGTAGATTTAATGTTTGAATTACCAGAATATAAAAATTATGATATTATTGTTACAAAAGAAGTTGTAAGAGATAATGCCAAGGCGTTATTGATTAAAAAGAAAATAAGTTAAAAAGGAATGTGATGATTTTAGATCAACTTATAGGATTTTTTTCAAGTGATATGGGTATAGATCTTGGAACGGCTAATACTCTCATTTTGGTTAAAGATAAAGGTATTGTTATCAATGAGCCTTCTGTTGTTGCGGTTGAGCGTGAAAAATACGGTGCTAAAGCTAAAATTTTAGCTGTAGGAAAAGAAGCTAAAGATATGGTGGGTAAAACCCCTGGTAATATAGAAGCAATTCGCCCAATGAAGGATGGAGTGATTGCTGATTTTGATATCACTGAAAAGATGATCCGATATTTTATTGAAAAAACACATAGAAGAAAATCTTTTTTACGTCCTAGAATTATTATTTCAGTTCCTTACGGTTTAACTCAAGTTGAAAGAAAAGCGGTTAGAGAAAGTGCTTTGAGTGCTGGAGCTAGAGAAGTATTTTTAATTGAAGAGCCTATGGCAGCGGCTATAGGAGCAAATTTGCCTATTGATGAGCCTAAGGGAAGTTTAGTTGTAGATATTGGTGGCGGAACGACAGAAATAGGGGTGATTTCTTTAGGCGGACTCGTGATTTCAAAATCAATCAGAACAGCTGGTGATAAATTAGATATGAGTATTGTAAATTATGTTAAAGAAAAATATAATTTGATTATTGGAGAAAGAACTGGTGAAGAAATAAAAATCACAATAGGCTCGGCCATTCAACTTCCAAAAGAGCTTTCTATGGTGGTTAAAGGTCGAGATCAGGTAAGCGGGCTTTTAAGTCGTATAGAGCTTACTAGCGAAGATATAAGAGAAGCAATGAGAGAACAGCTCAAAGAAATAGCGGATGCTTTAAAAATGGTTCTTGAAATGATGCCACCTGATTTGGCAAGTGATATTGTAGAAAATGGAGTTGTTTTAACTGGTGGAGGGGCTTTAATCCGTGGTCTTGATAAATATCTTTCAGAGA
Organism: Campylobacter sp. W0014; assembly: GCF_020135975.1. NCBI lineage: Bacteria > Pseudomonadati > Campylobacterota > Epsilonproteobacteria > Campylobacterales > Campylobacteraceae > Campylobacter > Campylobacter sp. W0014. The sequence goes on from NZ_JACHTR010000003.1 coordinate 9,030, forward strand.
TTGTTCGTTTGCCAGTATATATTGCCGATGAACCACTTTTAGCTGTAGCCAAAGGAACAGGTAAAGCGTTAGAAGAAATTTCAATTTTGCAACAATTAACTAATGAAGAATAAACTCATTTTTATTCTTATTTTATTTTTTTTAATATTTATATCTTTTTATTATGGAGGATTGATTAAAAAAAATGTTCTTTTTGTGAATGATATAGTTATAGAAAAATTTTATAGAATTGAGGATTTTATAGCTGAAGAATTTTCCAAACATTTTGATCAAGTAGAGCAAATTGAAAAACTAAAAGCCAAAAATCAAGAGTTGGAATATATGGCAGTTTTAACCACAAGCTTTGCTAATCAACTCAACCGAATTTTGGAGGATAAAAATTCTACCAAATATTTACCGCAAGTTTCTTTAACAAGAGCTATTTCTTATGTACGTTTAAATGATTATAAGAGATTGTGGCTTGATTTTGCTAGAGTTCCACCTGATAAAAATAAGGGTTTAATTTATCAAGGATATACAGCTGGTATTGCTATAAACAAAAATGATAGAGCTATGGCAATTTTACAAGGTGATGAGAAATGTGTTTTTGCAGTTTATATAGGAAAAGATAAAATTCCTGGACTTCTTCAAGGTGAAAATGGTAAGGTTGTGGTTAATTTTATTACAAAATCTGCTAAAATAAATATAGGCGATGAAATTTTAACCAGTGGTCTTGATAATATATTTTTTTCAGATGTTCCAGTGGGTAAAGTGATGGAAATTAATAATGGAGAAACTTATAAAAGTGTTGTAGTAAAACCTTATGTTCAAATCAATATCCCCGCTTATCTTTATATTGTTGATAGCGTATAATTAAAGATATTTTTTATTCGACAAATTTAAAAAAATTATATTAAAACTCAAAGTAAAATTTGTTATAATTAAGGCTAAATTACGCTACTTAGGAAGGATTTATGCCAAAAAGAACAGATATAAAAAATATTTTACTTATAGGAAGTGGACCTATTGTAATTGGTCAAGCTTGCGAATTTGATTATTCTGGAACTCAAGCAGCTAAAACTTTAAAAGAATTAGGTTATCGTATAGTACTTATTAATTCCAATCCTGCAACGATTATGACAGATCCAGAATTTGCAGATGCGACTTATATAGAACCCATTACAAAAGAAAATATTTTAAATATTATCAAAAAAGAAAAAATTGATGCCATTTTGCCTACAATGGGTGGACAAGTAGCGCTTAATGTCGCAATGGAAGTTTATGAAAGTGGACTTTTAGGGAATGTGAAATTTTTAGGGGCAAATCCTGAAGCGATTAAAAAAGGTGAGGATCGTCAAGTTTTCAAAGAGTGTATGAAAAGAATTGGTATGGATTTGCCAAAATCAATGTATGCTTATAATTATGATGAGGCTTTAAAAGCTGTTGATGAAATCGGTTTTCCTTTAATGATCCGTGCTTCTTATACTTTAGGTGGTGCTGGAAGTGGCGTTGTTTATAATATGGATGAATTTAAAGAGCTTGCTAATATGGCTTTAGCTTTATCTCCTATACATGAAATTCTTATAGAAGAAAGTTTGCTCGGATGGAAAGAATATGAGATGGAGGTTATACGCGATAAAAATGATAATTGTATTATTGTTTGCAGTATAGAAAATGTTGATCCCATGGGGGTGCATACGGGCGATAGTATCACTGTGGCACCTGCTCTTACTCTAACCGATAAAGAATATCAAGTTATGCGAAATGCTTCCTTTGCTATTTTACGTGAAATTGGAGTCGATACTGGCGGTTCAAATGTGCAATTTGCTGTCAATCCAAAAAATGGTAGAATGATAGTGATAGAAATGAATCCAAGAGTTTCAAGATCGAGCGCTTTGGCAAGTAAGGCAACGGGATATCCTATAGCAAAAGTAGCGACTCTTTTAGCCGTTGGTTTTACTTTAGATGAGATAGAAAATGACATCACAGGAACTCCAGCTAGCTTTGAACCTGTACTTGATTATATTGTTACGAAAATTCCTCGTTTTACTTTTGAAAAATTTCCAAACGCAGATACAACTTTAGGCACAGCAATGAAGAGTGTAGGTGAAGTGATGGCTATAGGTCGCACTTTTAAAGAGAGTATTCAAAAAGCACTTTGTTCTTTAGAGCGATCTTTAAGTGGATTTGATGAGGTTAAATTTGAAGATAAGAATGATCTTATATTTAAAATTCGCAATCCTAATGAAAAAAGATTACTTTATATTGCACAAGCTTTTAGAGAAGGATTTGATATAGAAGAGCTTTATGAGTTAAGCAGTATAGATCCTTGGTTTTTAGCTCAAATTAAAGAAATTGTAGATTTTGAAAAACAAATCGATATGGATATTTTAAATGATAAATTTCTCTTAAGAAAAGCAAAAACTATGGGATTTTCCGATAAGATGATCGCTTTGCAAGTTAATTTAAAAGATAATCTAGAACTCAGTCAAAATGATATTTATTATGCAAGAATGAAACATAAAATCATAGCAGAATTTAGCGAAGTGGATACTTGCGCAGGTGAATTTAAAGCCTTAACTCCTTATTTTTATTCTAGTATCAATGTGAGTGAGTTAACTCAAAGTAAGCAAGAATCAAGAGATAAAAAAGAAAAAAAAGTTATGATTATAGGGGGTGGGCCAAATCGTATAGGGCAAGGGATAGAATTTGATTATGCTTGCGTACATGCTTCTTTTGCCTTAAAAGATATGGGTGTAAAAACCATTATGTATAATTGTAATCCAGAAACTGTTTCAACTGATTATGATACGAGTGATATTTTGTATTTTGAATCTATTGATTTTGAACATTTAAGAGCTGTGATTGAGCGAGAAAAACCTGATGGAATTATTGTACATTTTGGTGGTCAAACCCCATTAAAATTCGCTAAGCGTCTGAGTGCTTTTGGCGCAAAAATTATAGGCACGAGCGCAAGAGTGATCGATATAGCTGAAGATAGGAAAAAATTTGCTGAATTTATTGAAAAAATAGGCATTAATCAGCCTAAAAATTCGACAGCAATTACCGTAGAAGAAGCCGTGTTAAAAGCGAGTGAAATTGGTTATCCGGTTTTAGTTCGCCCAAGTTATGTTTTGGGTGGTAGAGCTATGCGCGTAGTGAGCAATGAATCTGAACTTCGAATTTATATGCAAGAAGCAGTAAGTGTAAGTGATAAAAGTCCAGTTTTAATTGATCAATATTTAGACAATGCTACAGAAATTGATGTAGATGCAATTTGTGATGGAAAAGATGTTTATGTTGCTGGAATTATGGAGCATATCCAAGAAGCAGGAGTTCATTCTGGTGATAGTGCTTGTTCTTTACCGCCTTGCAATATAGATGAAAAAATACAAAATTTTATTGCAGAAAAAACAGCAGATATAGCTTTAAATTTGGGTGTTGTTGGACTTTTAAATATCCAATTTGCTATTTACAATAACGAGCTTTATATCATAGAAGTTAATCCTAGAGCGAGTCGAACTGTACCTTTTGTCAGTAAAGCTACAGGCCTTCCTTTAGCTAAAGTAGCAACGCGTGTGATGTGGCAAGGTGATCTAAAAGAAGCTTTAAAATTTTACGATCGTTTTAAAGTTGTTGATTTTGCACGTAAAATTTTACAACCTAAGGCTTTAAGATATGTTAGCGTAAAAGAAGCAGTTTTTCCATTTGCGAAGCTAAGTGGTAGTGATTTAGAGCTTGGACCTGAAATGCGTTCTACTGGTGAAGTAATGGGGATTAGTAAAGATTTTGCTAATTCTTTTGCAAAAAGTCAAATTGCGTCATTTAATCATTTGCCAGAAAGCGGAGTTGTATTTATTTCTTTAAAAGAAAAAGATAAAAAGTATGCCAAAAAAATGGCTGCAGAATATTCTAAATTAGGCTTTAAGTTAATGGCAACGAGTGGAACTTGTAAAGAAATACAAGCGAATGGCTTTGATTGTGAGCTTGTGCATAAAATTTCTGAAGGTCGCCCAAATGTTGAAGATAAATTAAAAAATGGTGAAATTAATCTAGTGATTAATACAAGTGATAGTCATAGTTTTCAAGGAGATACTAAAAAAATCCGTGAAAATATCATACGCTTTAAAATTCCATATTTTACCAATTTGCGCTCAGCTTTAGCGGGTGCTAAATCGATCAAAGCTATACAAGGAAAAACTTATTTAGAAATAAAAAGCTTACACGAGCATTTAAAAGTTTAAAATATTTATGATCTATTTGGCGCAAACAGATACAACGGCTGGTTTTTTAAGTAAAAATTTAGAAGAAATAAATACCTTAAAAGGCAGGGCTAAAAATAAGCCTTGTCTTATCACTTCGGCAAAATTTAGCGAGTTAAAAAATCTCACAAGAGTGCCAAAGGGTTTTAAAAATTTAGTGCGTCGTGCTAAAAAAACTACTTTTATTTATCCTAATCATCAAGCTATTCGCATTGTTAAAGATTGCAAGCATGCTGAATTTTTATTTCAAAATGGTTTTTTTTACTCGAGTTCTGCCAATAAACATGGAAAGAAATTTGATGAAATTTGGGCTAAAAGCGTAGCTGATGTGATTTTAGATAAAGTTTTTTTTGAAAGCACTCCCTCTAAAATATTAAAAATTAGAGGGAGTAAAAAGTTAAAAATCCGATAAAGCTTTTAAAATTTCTTCAAAAGCTATGCAAAATTGCTCTAAGCCTTCTTGCAATAAAACATCATAAGATTGCTTTAATTCATCTTCTGTGATTATTTGATCAAGTTGTGTTTTAATTTCTGTATTGTTTAGCGGATTTTTAAAATCAAATTTCCAATCAAAAGCTTTAATAGCATCAAGTGGAGCAGTATTTACGCTATTTTCAAAAAGAAGTTCTTTGATATAATAATCTTTTGGTAGGTCATCCCCTTTTACTCCAGTGCTAGCAAAAAGTGCGCGGATATTAGGTTCATTTTGGCTTGCAATGTAATTATAGGCTAAATTTGCATTTAAGATGCCTATGCGATTTTGTTCTTTTGCTTTTGCATTTAAGAGTCTATCAAAACGACTTACAAAGATACTGATTACAGCTTTTGGAGTGTTTAGATTTCCTTTTAAGTGAGCTTGAGATTTTCTAAAATCTATCAAGCCTTGGTTAAGAGCTTCAAAGCATTGTTTATTTTGTTCTTGTGAAAAAATCAGCGTTGCATTGACATTGATACCATTTTTCATGAGTTCATACATGACTTCATAAGAAGCTTTGGTTGCTGGAACTTTAATCATAACATTTTCTTTAGCAATGGCTGTATAAAGTTTTTTTGCTTCTTCTAAACTTAAGGCAGTATTATCATAAAGTCTTGGATCTATTTCTATACTGATAAAACCATCGTTTTTTTGATAAAATAAAGGAGCAAGTTTATCAGCAGCTTTTTTGATATCATAAATAGCAAGTTCTTCATAAATTTCTTTTGCCTTTTTTTCTTTTAATCCAGCGATTTTGCTTTGATAAATTGGAGAATTTAAAATAGCATTTTTAAAAATTACGGGATTGGAAGTTGCACCATTAATCCCAAGAGATAATAGGTTTAAAAAATCATAATCTAAAAAATTATTTTCAATAAAATCACACCATAAAGAAAAATTTTTCATTATATAGCCTTTATTATTTCTTTTAAATCTTTTTTGTTTATGCAAATATCGGCTTTAGATTGCAAAAGTTCATTGGCACAAAATGCAATTTTTAAGCCACTTTCTTCAAACATAGCAATATCATTAAAGCCATCTCCAACGCACATAACCTCTTCATTTTTTAAACGAAGTATTTTTTTGAGTTTTTGAAGCATTAAACCCTTAGAATTTAAAAACATCATTTCTCCACCTACATATCCAGTGAGAATATCGTTTTTATGATGCAAATGATTGGCAAAACCTGCATCAATATTTAATTTTTGCATTGCAGGGTTAATGCCTTCATAAAAACCACCGCTAAAAATAACTAAAAATATGTTTTTAGATTTTAAAAATTCGCAAAGTTCATAAGCTCCATTCATTAGAGGAAGCATTTGTCCTATTTTTAAAACTTCTGTATAAGACATGCCTTTAAGGTAAGATACTTTTTTAACAAGAATTTCAAAAAAATCAAATTGTTTGTCGGAATTAGTATAGGTGATATTTTTTACTTCATCACCTACACCATAAGAATCGGCTAAGATATCTATAGTTTCACCATCCATTAAAGTGGAATCAAAATCAAAAATACAAAGCTTTATCATTAAAATTCACGTTTAAGTAAAGCTTCAACCTTTAGAATAGTTAAAATATTTTCATCTCTTTTGCCTATTCCGTATATCATGCCTTTTTCTTTAAGTAAAGTTTCAGGTGGTGGATCAATGCGGCTTCTATGTATTTTAATAGCCTCTGTTAATCTATCTATAACAAAACCAGCGTTTCCAGACCCATTGCTACCGGCATCAGTCGAACCCCTTAAAACAATATAGCGAGTTTGAGGGGTCATTTTTGAACTACCTAAATGAAAACGTTGCGCTAAATCAATAAGTGGCATAACATTACCACGCATATTAAACACGCCTAGAACATAATCAGGTACACTTGGAACTCTTGTATATTCTATAGGTTTAATGATTTCTTGAATATTAAGGATCGGAATAGCATATTCTTCATCCCCAACCACAAATCCAACAAGTTGGATAATATCATCTTCTTTTTGATCGATATCAGGACCAGCTATCTGAGTTTGCTGTTTTTGCAATATTTGCTCTAATTTTTCATTACTCATATTCTTATCCTAGTTTTAAATTTTTTCTCACCACATTTTCCAAATATTCTGGAGAATAAGGTTTTGTAATATATTCAGTCATACCCACTTCTACTCCTCTTAAACGGTCTGTCTTGCTTGTTCTAGAGGTTACAGCTATAAGTGGCAGGTTGCGATATTTAGAATATTTCCTAATTTCAGCTGCTAAAGTATAACCATCCATTCTCGGCATTTCAATATCTATAAGCATAGCATCGATATCATGTTCGCCAGATTTTACAATATTAAGCGCTTCGGCTCCATTAGTTGCTTCGATTAAGCTTACCCCAAGTGGCTCTAATGCTTTTTGCATTAAAGTTCTATCCATCTTAGAATCATCCACAATTAAAACTTTATAATCACTTGGCTGTTCTTTTGCTTTTTTTGAACTTGCTTCAAGTTGAGCTTTAATGTCAACTTTGATTTCTTTAGCCATATCCATCATAGCACCCACATCAATAATTAATGTTACTCTACCATCGCCACGTATTGTAGCTCCGGCTATACCTTGGATATTTTGTAAATATTCTCCCATAGATTTAATAACAATTTCTTCTTGCCCTACGAGTGTATCTACTATAATACCAAGCTTACTTTCAGCCACACCAATAACTACAACATAGGTTTGATCGCCGCTTTCAAGAACCTGTTTTACGCCAAATACATCAGAAAGCCTTACAAGAGACAAGACCTCATCTCTTAAGCGCAATACATTTTTACCCTCAATGGTGTAAATATCGTTTACAGGCACTCTAACAGTTTCAAGAACGCTTGCTAAAGGAATAGCATAAAATTCTTCTTGGGTTCCTACAAGCAAGGATTGGATAATAGCCAAAGTAAGAGGAATTTTAAGTTTAAAGGTGCTTCCTTTGCCCAATTCGCTATCAATTTCAATTACACCGTTTAGTTTTTCAATATTGGTTTTAACAACATCCATTCCAACACCGCGCCCAGAAACATTGGTAACTTTAGCTGCAGTTGAGAAACCTGGTTTGAAAATAAGTGCAAAAGCTTCTTTATCTGTCATTTGATCCGCTTCTCTTTCTGTGATCAAATTCTTTTCCATAGCTTTTGCTTTTAGAGCATTTGGATCAAGTCCTTTACCATCATCAGTAATTTCAACAACTATGTGGTTTCCTTCATTGTAAGCTTTAAGTTGTACAATACCTTTTTCAGGTTTACCATTAGCTATACGAGTTGCTGGATCTTCTACTCCATGATCACAAGAATTTCTAATCATGTGCATGATTGGATCACCAATTTCTTCGACGATAGATTTATCAAGCTCTGTTTCTTCACCCGAAATTTCAAGTTCTATTTGTTTGCCAAGATCGCGACTTAAATCACGAACAACTCTTGGAAATTTATTGAAAACTTTTGCAATAGGTTGCATTCTAGTTTTCATAACCGCTAATTGAACATCTGTTGTGATTATGCTAAGTTGACTCACAACTTGATTAAGTTCTTCAAGAAATTTTTCACCCTCATAACGTTCTTCGACATCATCATAAATTTTAAGCAAACGGTTTTTGCCAAGAACAAGCTCTCCAATTAGATTCATCAAGTGATCTAATCTTTTAACTTCAACGCGGATAGTTTGATCCATACCACCTCCACTACTTGAAGCAGGAACTTTTTTGTCACTATTTTCTGTTTTTTGAGGAGTTGATGTTGCTAAATTTTGATTTTTTTTTGTACGACGTGCCTGGTCTTCAGCTTTTCTTACTTTTAGTAATCTTTCTATTTCAGCTTCTACTTCGGAATCGCTTAATTGATTAACATCCACTTCTGGTTCTTGCGCAGGTTCTTCTTTAGGAGTTTCTACCGGCTTTTCTTCCACTGGTGTTGAATTTCCAGCTGGGGTTTCTCCTTCGGAAATTGCAGTCAATCTTGTGCAAATTGGTTTTATATCCATACCTATAGCTGTATCATTTCCATTATCACGGATAGAATTAAGCAATGTTTTCATCCTATCGATGGATTCCAAAACTACATCCATAATATCTGGAGTAATTTTTAATTCCCCATGTCTTGCTTTATTTAAAACATCTTCCATGTGATGAGTTAATTTTGTTAAGACATCAAAATTTAAAAAGCTCGATGAACCTTTTACTGTGTGCGCAACACGGAAAATTCTATTAAGCAAATCCAAATCTTCTGGATTTGATTCAAGTTCTACCAAATCATGGTCGATTTGCTCAACTAGCTCAAAAGCTTCAACTAAAAAGTCTTCAAGTATTTCTTGCATATCTTCCATATTTTACCCCTGTTCTTGTGATTGGTGTTTTTTTAAAACTTTAGTTACTTCACTAAAGAAATCGCTAGCATTAAATTTAACTAAATAGCCTTCCCCTCCAGCTTCTTGGACGCCTTTTTCATTCATAAATTCATTGGACAATGATGAGTTAAAGACAATAGGAATATCTTTAAATCTTATATCATTTTTAAGACGTGCTGCAAAATGAAAACCATCCATTTGAGGCATTTCTACATCACTGATTATAATTTTTAAAGTATTGCATAAATTTTCTCCATAAACTTGACTAAGTTCTTCAAGTTTACTTAAACCTTCAATTCCATCTTTTGCTTCTATAACTTGTAAGCCAAGTTGTTGCATCATTTCTTTTACGCGTTTTCTAGCTGTTAAACTATCATCTAAGATAAGTGCTGTTCCGCTAAATTTCTCCAATTTGTAATCAACGTCAATTTTAGGTGAGTAAATTCCTAACTCTTCTATGACACTTTCTAGATCAAGTATTAGCAGTACTTCATCATTTTCTATACGCGTAACTCCAGTAATTTTGCCTTTATCCAGAGCGCCAGAACCTGCTGAAAAGCTTGCTGGTTCTATATCTCTCCAATTGATACGGCGAATCCTTTTAGCTTCATGCACAATAAAACCTATAAGAATATTGCTAAATTCAGTAATAATTACCCTAGGTTTTAGTAAAGTGCTTTCTGGCTCGGTGATTTGCATCCATTTAGCAAGATTAACCACGGGAATAACGATACCGCGAAGATCAAATATCCCTTCGATGTATTCAGGTACTCCTGGGAGTTCTGTAAGGGTTGGAATTTTGATAATTTCTCTAACCTTAGAGACATTTACTCCATAAATTCCTTCATAAATCTTATCTTGTCCTTGCTTAAAGATACGGAAATCGACAAGCTCCATTTCATTTGAACCCGTTTTCACGATATTTTCATCAAACATTTTGACCCCTCAATTTCTGTTCTCGAAATTCAATTTCTTGTTTGTATTCTACTAAAAAAAAACTTTCCTTATGTGCAAAACTATCAGGATTAAAATATTTAATGTCTTTTTTATCGATAATAAAATTTTGATGATAATGCCCTTCACACACCCAAGAGCCTAAATTTCTATATTTTAGATATCTTTCATTGGCTAAATTTTCAAAATTTTTTATCTTATAAAATAGATTTTTTCGATTTTGATTTTTTAAGATTTTTTTTGATATAGCGTTAAAACTGATTTGATTTATCCAGTTTAAAAATACAAGCAAATAATGATTTCTAAGGATTTTGAGTGCAAATTGAAGACATGGAGATAAAAAAATATCACCATGTGCTAAAAAAATATAGAAATTTTCATTTTTAACTTTACTTGTGTGCAATTTAAGTTTCAAAGGTTGTTTTTCTAGGGAAAAAATTTTTACCTTTTCAAAAAAGCAAGCAAGATTAAAATCATGATTTCCTTCAAGGTAGATTATTTCCATCTTTTGTGCTAATTCTTCAAGTAGATAAATATAAGGTTTTGCAAATTCATGAGTGGCAGAAATTTCTCCGATGAGCAGATCAAAAATATCACCCATTAATATGAGTTGAGGTGTGGAAATTTCATTATTTTTTAAAGCCTGTAAAAATTTCCAAAAACCTCTTCGTTGATTATTTTCATGTGCATCGGCAATTAAAATTGCCTTATTTTGTAAGATTAATTCTTGCATTCTTAGAATTTCAAAGGTTCATAGCTAATAGAAACGATCTCAAATTCGCTTTCACCTTTAGGTAAGCGAACTTTAAATTCATCGCCTTCTTTTTTTCCAAGCATAGCTTTTGCTATAGGTGAAGCAATGGAAATGTAACCTTTATCCAAATTTCCTTCACAAATTCCAACAAGAGTGTATTTGCTTTCTTTTTCAGTATCTAAATCCATAATCACAACACTAGATCCAAATTTTACGCTATCGTGTTCATAACTTGCAGGATCTATAACTTGCGCACGAGCTAGCAAATCGCTAAGTTCTGCTATGCGACTTTCGATTAAGGCTTGTTTTTCTCTAGCTGCGTGGTATTCTGCATTTTCTTTTAGATCCCCATGGCTTCTTGCAGTGTCGATTTCTATGACGACTGCTGGGCGTTGATTGTCTTTTAAGTCTTTTAATTCAGCAACTAATTTATCATATCCAAATTGACTCATTGGTTCTTTTTGCATAATTTATCCTTTTAATTTTCATCAAGTATTTTAGCTAAATTTTTTGCACTTCCAAATTTTAAATACTGTTTTAAAAAATTAACTTTAACAAAAAAACTCTTATAATCGTATTTAAGATAAGCTTGATATAAATTTTCTACATTGACTTCATTTTGTAAGAATTCAGGGTTTAACTCTTCTTTTCCTGCAAAATCGCAAAAAATATTTGCAAGGCCGATGTGTTTTAACTTCACAAAAAGCCTTGCTATAAAAATATCAATAGCCTTTGCTTTGTAAGCAAGAACAAAAGGAGTTCCGACCAAAGCTGCCTCCAAAGTTGCTGTGCCACTGCAAATAAAGGCAAAATCTGATTTTTTTAAAACTTTAGGTGTATTACTCTCTATTTTAAATTCGCTAATATCGCCATAAAGATCGAGTTTGTTAAGATTAAAAGGAGGGATACAAAGGATCTTTTCACCTTGAAAATTTTTAGAAAGCTCTTTAAAAATAGGCATTAAGCGTTTGATTTCACTTCTTCTTGATCCAGGTAAAAAAGCAACGATTTTTTCATGTTCTTTTTTTGAAAGTAGAACTTGTGTATCTTTTTCATCTTTAAATTCTTTGATTTCGTCCAAAAGTGGGTGCCCAACGTAAATACTTTTGCTAAAAAACTGATCATCAAAAGGCAAAATAGAGGCTAAAACATCAAAATGACTTTCTATGATAGGAATTCTTCCTTTTTTCCATGCCCAAACTTGAGGTAAGATATAATAAATTCTTTTTATCTTAGAATCGGCTTTTTTGAAAGCTTTTGCAAAAGGGATGTTAAAAGCGGGAGAATCTATACATAAAATCGCATTTATTTTTTGCGTAAAGCTTAAATGGACTAATTCTTTTATCGCGCGTTTTGCTTTAAAGATAAGAGGCAAGATCTCTACAAAACCCATAGCGCTAAATTCGTGTGAGCTATAGAGGGGTTTTGAGTTTAGATTAAATTCATCGCATAAGCTTTCATCATAAATTCCCACTAAATCAAATTCTTTACACTCATCTTTATAGGCTTTTAAAACTTCTTTTAAATGCAAATTTGCTGAAGGTTCTAAGGCGCAAACGAGAAAGGTTTTCATTTTTCCCTCTTTTAAATTTTTAGAAAAAGAATCATAGCTAATTTTCACTTAAAGAATTTGCTTGAAAATTAAAATCATATATTATTAATAATTATTGTCAATAAATAAATTCTTACTTAATATTTTTCTGATATAATCTTTATCATGGAATTTACAATAAATCAAATTTTAGCAGCGATGGTTTTGACTATTTTGGCAGGATTTTCAACAGCTATTGGTTCAGTGATAGCATTTTTCAGCAAAAATGATAATCTTAGAATCCTTTCTTTTGGACTTGGCTTTTCTGCTGGCGTGATGATATATATCTCTTTCATGGAAATTTTACCTTCATCTTTTATGGATTTTAAAAAACATTATAATTCAAATTATGGAGAGCTTTTAGCGCTTTTGTGTTTTTTTGGAGGAATTTTTTTATCGGCTATCATTGACAAATTTATCCCTGAAGATGTTAATCCGCACGAACCAAAAGAAGATTTAAGTGAGCTTAAAATTTGTCCTTTACCTAAGAAAAATGAAAAAGCTCCTGCTTTTCATGCAGGAGAACCTCTTAAAAAAATTAATACAAAGGCTTTAAAAAGAACGGGAATTTTTACCGCGCTTGCTATAGCAATACATAATTTTCCTGAAGGTTTTGCGACTTTTATTTCAAGCATTGATAATCTTAATTTTGGTATAGCTATTGCTGTGGCTGTAGCAATACATAATATCCCAGAAGGAATGGCAGTTTCTTTGCCGATATATCATGCTACAAATGATAAGAAAAAAGCCTTCATTTATTCGGCACTTTCTGGTGTAGCAGAGCCTATAGGAGCATTTGTTGGAGCATTTTTGATTTTACCCATTATGAATGAACTTACTTTGGCTATTACTTTTGCTATGGTGGCTGGGATTATGGTATTTATTTCTTTTGATGAGCTATTACCTGCTGCAAAAACTTATGATAAAGCCCATGATAGTCTTTATGGATTAGTTTTTGGTATGGCTGTGATGGCAATAAGTCTTATTTTATTAAATCCTTAAGTTAAATTAAGGATTTAAAAACATCTCGTTTTAATTTTTTGCTGATTTTTTAATTAAAAGGGTATCAATATCATCATTTTGTGTTCTAACAGGAATTTTGGATATTTTATCCTCAAGATTATCCAAAACAAGTCTTTGCATTTTATCGTTTAGTGCTTTAAACCATTTATAAAATTTATCCAATTCTTCACACTTGATAGAGCTAGGATATTTTTGTATGTCAAAATTATTTTTAACAATTATCTTAACTACCCCATCAACATCTACGAGAATATTTTTCTCTTATATCTCTATGTATAATGCTTTTTTCTTCTATATAAGCAAAGACCTCAATTAGCTGCATAACAATAGAATTTAAATTTTCTAAGTTATTTTCATCATTAAAATATTCTTTAATATTTTTTGCTTGTATATATTCCATTATAATATAAGCTGTATAAATATTTTCATAAGGATAATAATTAAAAATTCTAACAATATTTTTTATGATTTAACTTATATAGAATTTTTATCTCATCTAATTTTCATTAAGATATCTAAATTTAATTTGTCTTTTGTATTGGTAAATGGGTGGTTTTGTAAAAATTTTGCAGACATTGTTTTAAATTATCTTGTTTTTCAAAAATTATTTAATTCCCTGAAGGTTAAAATTATAGTAGCGAAATTTGACCTAAAATGCAGAGAAAATCTCTGCGTAAATTATTTTCTATATCCGTATTTTTTAAATATTTTATAAGCATCATCGCTTTTAAGATAAGTGATAAAATCTTGAATTTGTTTATCTGCATCATTTTTTGCGACTATGTTGAAAGTTCTATATACGACTAATTTTTTTTCGATATTGACAACGTCGCCATAGTCCGGATTTGCCTTAGCCCAATCGATCCAAGTGATCCACGCATCCGCTTTTTTTTCTAAAAATAATTTTTTAGCAGCACCGCTGTTAGGGGTGAAAGCAATGATATTGTTTCTAAAATCTTGAATCATTTTTATATTTTGAGTTCTTCCTATCATATCTTCCCAAACGCCTGTTCCTGAAGTATTGCTTTTTCCTGCACCTTCTGGGACAACGATTTTCACTCCTTTTTTAGCAAGATCTTCTAAGCCTTTGATTTTTAGAGGATTGCCTTTTTGAGTAAGAATGATCGCTTTTCTAAAATACAATGGTTCGATTTTTTTAACATCAAATTTTTTATCAAAATCTGTTGTAATGGCTAAAGCTGATTGATCTGAAGCACCAAATAATATATCCGCATCTTTTTTTGCTTTTTCGATCCAACTAGCTTGAGGACCAAAGGTAAGATTGACTTTTACGCCGGTTTTTTTCTCGTATTTTTTTGCTATTTCTTGTAAAGCAAAGTGAGGGCCACCTGGACCATACATATTAACATCTGCAAAAGCTAAACTTGCAAAAACCGCACAAGCACCAAATAAATTTAATATTTTTTTCATTTTTCATCCTAAAAATTTAATGAAATGCAATTATAATACAAGATGATTAATTCTTTTTCCTGAAATGAAAAATTTAAGGAGTTTTTATGGATATCGCCCAAAGATTTATAAATTATACTAAGATCAATACCACAACCAATAAAGAAAATGGTTTAGCAGGTATTATGCCTTCAAATTCCAATGAAATGCAACTGGCTAGTTTGCTAGAAAAGGAACTTCAAGAGCTTGGATTGAGTCAGATTGTTAAAAGATCAAATTCTATCACAACAGCACTTTTACCTGCAAATGTTTCCAATACACCCCGTATAGCTTTTTTTGCACATTTAGATACTAGTAGTGAGCAAAAAAATGACACTAAAGTACAAATCACGCATTATGAAGGTGGGGATATTTGTCTCAATAAAGAATTAGATCTTTATCTAAGAGAAAGTGAATTTGAAGAGCTTAAAAATTACAAAGGCGATGATATTATCCATACTGATGGAACGAGTTTGCTAGGTGCGGATAACAAAGCTGCCATCGCTGCGATTATGGATATGCTTGAATTTTTGTTAAAAATCCTTCTTTAAAACATGGGGATATCATTGTGGGCTTTTTGCCTGATGAAGAGCAGGGGTTAAGAGGGGCTAAGGCTTTTGACGTGAAAGAAATTAACGCTGATTTTGGGTATTGTTTGGATTGTTGCGGTATAGGTGAGTTTATCTATGAAAATTGGAATGCTGGAGATGCTATAGTAACTTTTCAAGGAGTTTCAGCACACCCTATGAGTGCAAAAGGTAAGCTTGTAAATTCACTGATTTTAGCCCATCAATTTATCTCTATGCTGCCAAGGGGTGAGGCGCCTGAATACACGGAAGGCAAGGAAGAGTATTTTTGGGTGAAAGAAATAAATGGAAATAGCGCAAAAACGATTTTAAAAATAGACATTAGAGAATTTGATGAGGAAAAATATAAGCAAAGAATGCAATTCTTGCAAGATTTATGCGATTCTTGTAAAAAAATGTGGGGTGAGCAAAGGATACAAATTCATTTATCAAATCGTTATAAAAATGTTTTTAATGCCTTAAAAACTACGGATTGTCTCCCTGTAAAACTGGCTTTAAAAGCTTATGAAAATTTAGATATAAAGGCATATTATTCCTATGCGTGGCGGTTATGATGGAGTTGTACTATCTGAAAAAGGGCTTATGTGTCCAAATATCTTTACTGGAGCACATAATTTTCATTCTATTTATGAATACTTGCCACTTAAATCTTTAAAAGCAGCAAGTAAAGTTTTACAAGAAATTATTCTTTTAGCTAGTGAAATTAAAGCATAATAAAAGCGATCTCTAAAAGAGAAATGATCGAGCCTAGCGCAGTTCTTTTTACAATTTCTATGGTATTTATCCCTGCGATACCCACTACAATAATACTTGCCGCCATAATAGGTGAAACAACCCTTCCAAGCACCCCAGCGACTGTAGCTACCATGCCTAATGCTACTTGATCAAAGCCTAAATCTTTAGCGCGTATAGTGATTGACTGATTAAAAGCCATAGTTGGCGCATCGCCTGAACCTGTTACCATAGCCATTAAAAAAGGTATAAAGGTTCCTCCAAATCGGACATAATGCTGCTCATTTTTTAAAAATTCAATCACAGCCTTAGTAGCCCCGCAAGCTTCCAAACCTGCAGCAAAAACACTTGCAGCAACGATAATACCCACAACATTAGCATAAGAACTTCCCATACCATTGAAAAATTCTTGACAAATTTTACTAGGACTACTCATGGTTACAACCATAGCCAAAATAGCACCTAAAAGCATAGCTTCTGCCACTTGAATTTTAGTTGTCCAGTTTAAAATAGGATTTAAAATTTCAATTTTTGGTAAATCACTCGCACCGACGATCAAAATAACAATAGGAACTAAAGGCATCAAAGCATATAAGAAATTTGCTTTTTTAATTCCCTCTTCGGTTTGTGTTTTGCTTTCATAAACTGCTCCTTTTTGATAATCTTTAAAAATAAGAGCCATAATGATTAAACAAATACAAGTAATGATTCCAGAAACAAAAGTAAAATTAAATTGAACACTTAAAACTTGAGACTCATATCAGCGATGATGCCATTATGAGAAGTACCAGGGCTTAAAGCACTTCCTAAAGTTCCACTTACAACCGCAGTCGCTGCCATAGCAGGTTTAATTCCAGAAGCCATCAATAAAGGGATTAAAGTTGCTCCAACAGCCGCAGAACAACCGGCCGCAGAAGGTATAGCAATGGAAATAAAAAAAGTTATGATAAAAGCGATAGGGATTAAGAAAAAACCTAAATTTTTTAAAGGAGCGGTGAGCAATCGAACTAAATGAGCATCACATCGAGTGAATTTCATCACAAAGGCAAAACCCATACTCGCACAAATGGCTTTAAGCAAAGAGGCTTGAGTCATTGAAGAAGTAAAGGCATTTAAGGCATCAATTGGTTTTAAAGAAACCAAACAAAGGATAAAACCAACACCAAATAAAGTTGTTTTTGTTTCTGCTTTTTTAATGAGTAAAATAACAGTTGCTAAAGTTCCTAAAGCTGCTAATATCAAATAAAAATTATGCATTTTAATTCCTTGTTTAATAAGGGTATTCTTGGTTAAGTTCTAAAATTGTGCTTTTCATAAGGTATTCAAATTTAAGCACTGGATTATGCCCTATAATTTTAACTTTATCATCTTTTATTCTAAGAGCTAATCCTTCAGGTATGGCGTAAATTTTTTCTTGAGGATTGGCGATTAAAAATTCTTCTAAGCGTTCTTCTCGACTTTCTCCATTGTGTCCTTGAATTTTACCGCTGATAAAATGAGGATTGTTTTGATGAGGAAAAAGGTTGAGTACATTAAAACTTTGAGGCATGATAATTGGCATATCGTTGGTTGTTTTTATGCTTTTTCCTGCTATATTTGATCCAGCACTCCAGCCGATATAACAAGCTCCTTCTTTGACGCGTTGAACTAGACAATCTAAAAGATCGTATTCATAAAGTTTAGATAAAAGCATAAAAGTATTGCCTCCACCGACTAAAATGACTTTAGCTTTTAAAAATAGCTTCTTTAGAGTGATTATGACGATGTATAGAGACGATATTTTCTTGATTTAAACTTTCTTTTACTTTTGTCTCATATTCATCATTATTTCTTCTTACTCCTGCATAAGGGATAAAAAGTATTTCTTCATTTAACAAATCGCATTCTTTTAAAAAATCTTGTATATGGGTTTTAGCATGAGTTAAATAACCAGTATTTTGATAACTTGAACTGCTTAAAAGCAAAAGATTTAACATAAAAATTTCCTTTTTAAAATAATTTTTTAGCAATTATAGCAAATAAAGCTTGATTTTTTAAAAAATATTTTTTAAACGTTTTTAGTTTATTTATAAAAATTAATAATTAATTTACCTAAAAAGGTAAATTAATTAAGCGGAGTTGCTTCAACGATGGCAGGAGTGAAAAATAGCAATTGAGAAGGATCAATAAAAAAACCAGGACCAATGATACATTTTTTAATACCTATGCGTTTTTCTAAGGCAACTTGTGGATTATAAAAAGTTGAAATACATTCAACTCCACCTAAAACTAAAGAACGAATTTGTACCGCAGAACTTGTTGTCGGCATGATGGAAAAAACAGTTTCTAGTTTTTCATCTTCTAAATCTCCTTTGCAAGATTTAGCCCCAAAAAAACCACTTTCTAAAATGGCCAAACATATATCATCATCGTTTGGATTAACAAATTGAACGTATCCAAAAGGAAGTTTATCAGCGAGTGTATCTTTAGTTTTCAATTTATCGCTTAAAGTGATCTCTCTTAGTATCCAGTTTTGATCTGTTAAATCTTGCGAGGTTTCTCTAAAAACACTGATAGAAATTCCTGTTTCAAGAGATCTTATTGCAAACATAGGTGTATAATCAGGTAAGTCTCCTTTGGGTTCATTTCCGAAAGCTAAGCCCATAAATACAATACATAATACTAAAATTTTTTTCATTTAAAATCTCCTAAAATTTACTGGAAAATGATCAGAAGCTAAAAAACTTCTAATACCCGCTAAAGCTAATACAGCTGTAATTAAAGGAGGTCTATAAGCTGCAGCTTGATTAGAATTTCCTGTAACAGCATAATCAATTGTATTGCCAGAGGTTTGTGTAAAAGAAGGAGGATATACAACATTAATACGTCTTCTCAAATCAGCATCTAATAAAGGAGTTAATTGATCAGGATTGCGATTAAAATCTCCCATAATCATCCAATTAATATCAGGCATATTTCTAAAATGCATATCCACAGCTGTTACTATAGCGCCTGCATCATTTCCACCCCTAGCTAAGGCATGAATGCTGAAAAAAACATCATTACCTATTCTAATTCCTATAATAGGTCTTGAAGCCACAGTTGGAGGAGGTAATACTATAACCTCATCAGCTCTTATTCTACTCACTATTGCCATATTAACGCGGTTAGCTCCAACGTCTACTCTTGAGTAATAAATATAAGCAATATTTGGACGAGATAAAGATCCTAAATTCCATTCATACTCATGTATAGGAATTCCAACACCTACAGGTTGAACTTGTCTTGGAGTCATCGTAGCAGTTGCTGGTAAAACTCCTGCTTCTTGTATGGCGACTATATCTAAAGGATTATCTCCAGTTACAAGTTGTCTTACGCTTATATTCCATTTGCTTTCAGTTGAGGCTGAAGAACCTTGCATATTCCAAGTTCCAGTAGAATAGTTTTCTAGGGCTCCAAAAACAAAACTAATATTAAAAATTAATAGCAAGATTATTTTTTTCATATTTGCTCCTTAAGATAAGGTGAATTTGTTCCATAGCTGGGTGTTGTAATATACCATTGTTTATCTAAGGTTGTTTCACCAGCTTTAGCGCAATCTTGCAAAAAGATTTTGTAAGAACTGAAATCAAATTCATACATAACATTTTTTACTGGAGTTTGTATACATTGTTCTGTGCCGATATTTTTAATCTGATAAGCTCCATTACTCATAGGAATGAGTTTCCAAAATTGTGCTTGATTGCTTTGATCGCAAGGATAATGCACTATACCATTGCCATAAGCATTTAGACAAGTATTGGTTTGAGCATTTTTTATCATAACAATATCGCTGGTAAATTCGATCAATTGCCAAACTCTGGCATCTCCTAATTTTCTGCTATTATATAAACTGTAGCCCCATATCCAATTTCCTGGATTAACACCCCATATAGTAAGCGCTGCTCCATTAGGATTCATAATAGTAATAAAATCACTCGTGTAACTAATACCTCCAACGGCGGAAACATCATTAAATTCACCATTTGATTTTAATCTTGGTCTTGGAATTTCTGTCGAATTAGCATCAGCAGAATCAAAGCGAATAACAGGCGGTACTAAAGGGATGGCTGGAAATTTTTCTCCTTCAACTAAACTAGGAGTACTTTGCTCTGCTGGTTTAGTCGGTTCTTTGCCAATTTTTAAAGGATCGCTATCATACATTTCTCCATAAGAGCGTCCTAAGGGATTAAGTTCTTTAGTTGAACAAGCTGAAAATACTATAGTAAAAACTAAAAAAAATAAACCATATTTGATTTTTTTCATGAGCAGTCCTTAATTTTGATATTTGGTATCATAACATAATTTATAAGAATTTAATTTGAAATTAAATTGTGGATTGAAAAGTAATAAAAATTATTATTTTTTGTATATAATTTTAATTTACTTTTTTTGAAAATAATTTCTTTATTTAAATTACAACAAGGCTGAAAATGAAAGAAATTCTTATTACTAATGATGATGGCTATGAAAGCAAAGGCTTGAAAAAACTTGTTGAGATGCTGAAAAAAGAATTTAAAGCAAAGATAACTGTAGTTGCACCTTCAAATGAAAAATCAGCTTGTTCTCATTCTATTACTTTGATAAGACCTCTTCAGTTTGTTAAGGTTAAAAAAAGATTTTATAAGTTAGACGATGGAACTCCTGCGGATTGTATCTATTTAGCTTTGCATGCCTTTTATAAGAAAAAATTACCCGATCTTGTTATAAGTGGGATCAATAAAGGTGCAAATGTGGGAGAGGATATTACGTATTCTGGGACTTGTGCAGGAGCTATGGAGGCTGTTTTACAAGGAGTCCCAGCTATCGCTTTTTCGCAATTTTATAAAAACAATGAAAAAATAGATTATAAAATCGCTTTAAAAATTATAAAAAAACTTGTGAAAAAAATTTTTAATCAAGGATTTCCTTTAGATAAAAAAGAATTTTTAAATGTGAATTTTCCATCCTCAAAAACCAAATTTAAAGGGATTAAAATCGCTAAAGTTGGAAAAAGAATTTATAATTATAAAGCTCATTGCAATGTTAATCCAAGGGGAAAGAAGTATTTTTGGCTTGCGAGTGCTAATTTGGATTTTGAAGAAGAAAAAAAATCCGATATTGCCCTTTTAAAGAAAGGTTATGCGACTATTACACCTATAATGCTTGATTTAACGGCTTATAAAAAATTAAAACAAACAAAAAAATGGATGAAGGAAAAATAATGAATGATAGATTTACGCGTATAAAATGGTTAATTACAGAAGAAAATTTAGAGAAAATTTCTCAAACTAAAGTTTTAGTTTGTGGTCTTGGAGGAGTTGGTGGAATTTGTGTTGATGCGTTGTTTAGAAGCGGTTTTACAAATCTTACTTTAATCGATGGGGATTGTTTTGAGGTTACAAATCAAAATCGCCAAATTCATAGTGAGCACATAGGCGAGGAAAAAGCAAAAGTTTTTGAAAAAATTTATAAAGCACAGGGCATTGTAGCAAGAATTGATCAAGAATTTCTTGATCAATTTGATTTAAGTTCTTTTGATCTTATCATTGATGCGATTGATGATATCCCTGCTAAAGTGGCGTTGGCTAATAGGATTGATTTTAAAAAGCAAATTTTTATTTCTTCCACAGGTGGAGCAAGAAAGCTTGATCCTACGCGTATTAAAACGACAAGTATTTTTAAAACTTATGGTGATGCTTTGGCGAAAAAATTTCGCTATGAGCTTAGAAAATCGGATTTTAATCAAGATTTTGACGTGGTTTTTTCAGATGAAGCGCCTTGCTGTAAGGATCTTGGTTCTTTTATGGGAGTTACAGCTTCTTTTGGCTTGGCTTTGGCTTCTTTGGCACTTAAAAAAGTTATAGATAAAAAATGATAAGAGTATTTGTTTTATTTTTACTTTTTCAAAATTTTATTTTTGCTAAAAATTTACCAGATTTTTTTAAAGAGCAAAATCTTAGCGGAGTAATGATTGTTTATGATGGTGAAGAGTTTTTGAGTAATGATTTTTTAAAAGCTAAAGAGCGTTTTTCTCCAGCTTCTACTTTTAAAATTTTTAATGCTTTAATCGCTTTAAATTCTCATATACTCAAGGATACAGGTGAAGTTTTTTATCATTATAAAGGCGAAAAAGTCTTTTTAGCTTCTTGGGCACAGGATGCGAATTTAACTTCAGCCATAAAAAGATCTCAAGTACCTGCTTTTAAAGAACTTGCTAGAAAAATAGGCAAAGAAAGAATGCAAGAAAATTTAAACAAGCTTGATTATGGTAATAAAAAAATTTCTAAAATCGATACTTTTTGGCTTGATAATACTTTACAAATTTCAGCCAAAGAACAATCCGCTTTACTTTTTAAACTTGCCAATTTAAAACTTCCTTATTTTAAAAAAATTCAAGAAGAAGTCATTAAAACGATCGAGTTAAGACAAAATGATGATTTTATTCTTTATGGTAAAACAGGCTTTAATGATGGCATTGCTTGGATTGTAGGATTTGTTTATTTGAAAAAATTTCATTCTTATCAGTCTTTTGCGCTTAATGTTAAAATTTCAAATTTTAAAGATTTATATAAAAGAGAAGAAATTTTAAATCAATATTTAAATTATTTATTTAAGGATTTGAAAAAATAAAATATTGACAAATTAAAGGTTTGTTGTGTATGAAATCGTTTATTATAATAATAAAATCACCAAATTTATAAACAATCTTGAGCCAAATTATAAAGAAAAAGCTTATAAAATGATACAAGAATTAGCCATAAACGGCAACAAGCTTGATGAGCAACATAGCAAAACAAGATGTGATGATATTTTTAAGATAAGATTAAAAACTCCAAGACATTCGATCAGAATTTTTTATGCTTTTGAAACGAAATTATTTATTTTGCACGCCTATGCTAAAAAAGACAATGCGACTAAAAATAAAGATCTTGAAATTTGTGTTAAGAGATTAAAAGATATTAAAAGAATGCTTGCTTAGCTATTCTTTTAAATCTTTTTTTATAAATTACATTTTTCCATCAATATAAAGTACAATGCACATCAGGTTCATTTACAAGCTTGTAAGAAACATAGCCTAAAATAGGTTTAAATTTTTCATCTTGTATTTGAAAAAATATAACATAACCATTGTAAGTGATTTCTTTTTGATTGATTTTTTTGGATTTTTCTAAAGTTTTTTCTTTAAATTTCTTATATTCTTTAATATGTTTTTTGCTGAGTTTTTCTAGAACTTCATCTTCTTTTTTTACTAAAAACTCATTATCAAAATAAAAATAATCAAAATCTATATCACTCACAGCAAAAATTTTATTATCAGTTAATGTTTTAGCATTGTTAATAAAAGGATAACGTTCATAAGCCTTATAAAAAGCATACAATATTTTTTTATTTGTTTCATTGGAATATGCTAACCAAGTATCATCTTCACTTGCAAGAACTTTTTTATAAGCATCGATATATTTTTGGGTATTTTTTTCATATTCTTGAGTGAATTTTTTATATTCTTCATTTTTGCTGTCAAATAATTTATTATATATTTGAGAAAAATACTTTTCACGTTTTTTAAAATAAGAAATTTCATGTTTAATCTCGTTTAAAATTTCATTAGTAGTTTTTGAATCTAGATTCAATTGAGATTGACATAAATCTACAAGTTTACAAAAAGAATGCTTTGAATTTTTACTTGTTTTCTTATCAATTTTACTTAAAAGCCACATTGGAGGATAAAGCACTCCAAGAGCAGTAAGTCCTACAGCAGAAACTGCTATTGAGGGTGCAAATGCTATGCTGTAGCCTACTATTTCAGTTGTTTTTTGACTGCATCCACTGATAAATAAAATGCAAATTAAATTTATGATGATTTTTTTCATTTTTATTCCTTCTTGTTTATTTTCCCTACAATGATAGGATTAAAAGCTTTTATTGAAAGTAAAAGCGTATCGCCGATTTTTACATCTTGATAATCTTTTAAAAATTCTTCCTCGCTGAGTGTGATTTTAACGATGTTTTGATTTAAAAGTAGGGTGAAAATGATCAAAATATCGCTTTTTTTAATCTCAAGTAAAGTCGCGCTAAAGCGTAATTTTGCGCTTAAATTTGCTTGTGTAAAAAATTCATTTTTGGGTAAATTTTTAATGATCTTGCCATTTTGAATTTCTATGATTTTATGGCTTAGTTTGTAAATTTCGGCTATATCGTGACTTACAAATAAAGTTGTGATTTTAAAATGATGTAAAATTTTTGCAAGTTCATCTTGCAAATTCATACGCATTTTAAAATCTAAAGCATTTAAAGGTTCATCTAAAAGCAAAATTTTAGGCTCTGTTATTAAGGCTCTTGCTAGAGCAACTCTTTGGGCTTGTCCGCCTGAAAGTTCTTTAGGATATGCTTTGGCTAATTCTTTTAAATTCATAAGCTCTAAAAATTCATTGATTTTTTTTTCATTTTTATTTGCGTAGCTTAAATTTTCTTTGACATTCATATTAGGAAATAAAGCATAATCTTGAAACATAAAGCCTATTTTTCTTTTTTGTATGTTTAGATTGATATTTTTTTTATGATCAAACCAAATTTCATTATCTACTTCTAAGTAGCCGCAATTTGGTTTGATTAACCCCGCTATGATTTTAAGCAAGGTTGTTTTTCCAACCCCACTTTCTCCAAAAATAGCTGTGATTTTGCCTTGATCAATGTGGGTTTTAAATTCAAAATTTTTAGTATTGACTTGATATTTTAGATCTATTTTTAGCATTTAGTTTCCTAAAAATTTAACTTTTTATTGACAAAATATAGGCTTAAAAGTATGGCAAAAGAAAGGATAAAAAGCGCAAAAGCGTATTGGTGTGCTAGGGTGTAATTTAAGGTTTCAAGTTCGTCATAAATTGCGATACTAGCGACTAAAGTTTCGCCTTGTTTGTGTCCGCCTATCATCATAACAACTCCAAATTCACCCATAGTATGGGCAAAACTCATCGCACAAGCTGAAAAGATGCCTGCTTTGCAATTGGGCAAGATGACTTTAAAAAGCGTGGTTGTTTTGCTTTTGCCTAAAGTATAAGAAGCATCTAAGAGATTTTGATTGATCGATGAAAAAGCACTTTGCAAAGGATTGATCATAAAGGGTAGAGAAAAAATGATAGAAGCAAAGACAAGTCCTTCAAAGGTAAAAACCAAAGAAAGGTGAAAATATTTTTGCAAAAAATTCCCTAAAAAAGTATTGGCTGAAAAACTGATCAAAAGATAAAAACCTAAAACACTAGGAGGCAAAACCAAAGGTAAATTGATACAAGTTTGCAATAAAGCTTTAAAAGGAAAATGAGTAAAACTTAAGATATAGGCTAAAAAAACACCTATAAAAAAAAGTATAAAAGTGGTGATAAAAGCTAGTTTAAGAGTTAGAAAGAGAGTTTGCAAAAAGACAGGATCAAGCATTGTTTGTCCTTAAAATAATATCATTTGCTTTGATAAAGCAAAGCCATTTTTGATTTTGACAAAGTTTCAATTCCAAAGCTTTTTCCTTGGTGATCAAGCTAGAAAGTTCTTGATCGTGGAATTTGAAAAATACATGATATAAGAGTTTTCCTTCTTTGATTTTTGAAATTTTTGCTTTAAAGGAATTTTCTACGCTTAAATTAGAATTTAGCGAGGCAAAACAAAGTTCATGTTCTTTAAAAAGCATTTGAAGTTCTTGATCTAATGTGAGTTCTTTAAATGGAGCAAGCATTAAAACCTTAAAAATTTCATTTTCGCAATTTATTTTTACGAGTATCAAATCATCTTGATAATTAACTTCGCAAACTTTGCCTTTTAAAATATTCATGGGGTATCAAATCCATATTTTTTAAAAATCTCTTTTGCTTTGGTTGAACCTATAAAATCGCTAAATTCAAAGGCTAATTTTTTATTTTTAGCGTATTTTGTGATCACAAAGCTTTGCTTTAAAGGGGTAAAATATTTTGGATCGATAATACTTGCGTATCCTTTGGGGCGATTGATAGGAGAAACTAAAGAATAAGCCACGATGCCAAGGTTAGATGCTTTAGAATCAACATATAAAACTGGCTGGGCAATATTATCACCTAGGATAATTTTATTTTTTAAACTTTCACCTAGATCAAGTTTTTCTAAAATTTCTTTAGCGGCAACTCCATAAGGAGCGATTTTTGGATTTGCTATGCTTAGATGATTGATTTTTGTTAAATTTTCTTTGAGATTTTTAAGATGGATTAAATTTGGGTCTAAGCTATATAAGGCTAAAACACCCAAAGCATAAATTTTTGGTTTTTCTAGGGCGTTTTGATCTTTAAAAATTGCCTCAGCGTATTTTTCATCGGCTGAAAAAAATAAATCAAATTTTCGCCCTTGCTTTAAAAGTTGGTAATATTTTCCAGAGGCGCCAAAAATCATTTCTATATTATCATTTGGATGAGTTTTTAAAAATTCATCTTTAATCGCACTCATAGTTTTTGAAGCTGAAGAAGCGACAAAAATGCTAAGATTTTCTGCTTTAAGACATAAAAATAAAAACATACAAAAAAATAATATTTTTTTCATTTGTGATAGTTCCTAAGGAAATTTGCCCAGATTATAACAAAATAATTTTATATTTTTTTTACATAAATAAAAATAGGATGGTAAGTGAGTTTGTTTTGAAATCTTTTTTCATAGTCTTTTAAAAAAGTTTTTGTTAAAGCGTGATAACCTAAAGAATTTACTCCGCTTAATTTTAAGTGTCTAAAAACCTCCAAAGGGCTTTTAAATTCTAAAGTGATAAAATCTTCTTCTATAAAAATTTCAAAAAAATACTCTTGTAGGATTTTTTTTATGTCAAAAAGAGAAAGATAGCTTAAAGAAAATCCTGTACTTTGTGCGATTTGCTCTAAATTTTTTTCACCAAAAGTAGATAAAAGTAAAATGCCTTTTTTGTTAAGCATGTTTTTAAGGGTTGGCAGTATTTTTTTTAGATCAAGCCATTGTAAGGTTGCATTAGAAGCAATAAGATCGAATTTTTGAGTGCTTAAAGGGTGATGAGCAATATCATTCATATCAAAAATTTCAACTTTATCTTGAATTTTGTAATCTAAAATGTCGTTTAAAATGTATTTTTCAAAGATGATTTTCTTTTTTAATTTTTGTGTGAATTCACCTTGTGCGCAACCAAATTCAAAGACTTGATCAAAAATTTCATTTGTAGGGATTTTTTCACAAAGCTTATCTCCCATCCAATCTTGCACTTTTGCAGCTTTTTGATAGCTTGATTTGGCTTTTAAAAAATTCAAAGTTCATCCCAAGAATGAAAATGAAAAAATGCAAAATGAGGTTCATTTAGAAAAATTAAATTTTCAAAGCTTTTTTTTAAAGCATTTTGTGGAAAGATCTCATCTTGATTGCTTGAGTAAATTTTATCCCAAATTAAATTTTCTTTTTGCTCTTTTAAAGCAAATTCAAAAAGCACATTAAGTTCATTTTTTAAGGCATTTTCATCTTTGAAAATAAAATTTTTAGTTTTATCTTTATGATTTTTAAATAAAGAATTTTTAAAATTTTCTAAATTAAATTTTTTTATGGTTTTACTAAAAAGTGTAGGATGGATACCTTTTTCTTTATCTATGCCTAAATTTGTACCATTGAGGGCAATTTTTTGTTTAAAGTCATATTCTTTTAAAAGATAATTGGCAAGGCAAACTCCCATGGAAAAGGCTATTAATTTGATTTTTGAAAAAGCTTTAAAATCAAATTCAAAATCTAAATTTTCAAAATCATAAAACAATACAACATTTTTCTCACTTTTTAAATGCAAAAAATGACTTGGATGGCTTGCAAATCCTCCAAAAACAACAATCAATTCATCACAATTGGGATTTTTACATAAAAATGCATTTTTCATAATAACTCCAAAATCGGATCAAGATCGTTTTGATTAAGTCCTGCGTGCATAGAAAAGCGAATTCTAGCTGTATTTTTAGGCACGGTAGGTTCTTTAATTGCCGGAGCAAATAAGCCACATTTTTCAAGTATTTGAGCTATTTCTAAGGCTTTTTTATTATCCCCTAAGATCAAAGAAATGATATAACAATCCCCTAAAATTTGATATTTTTTTTCTTTGAGTTTGTTTTTAAAATTTTGGCTTAGATGATATAAATTTTCTCTTTTATTTTGAAATTTTGTCATATTTTTAAAAATAAAAAGTGTAAAGGCAATATTGATAGGAGGTAAAGCTGTAGAATAGATAAAAGCACGTGCTTTATTGATGAAAAAATCTTTATATTTTTTAGCACAAATCATACAAGCACCCATTGAAGCAATAGCTTTTCCAAAGGTAAAAACCAAAAAATCAATTTCATTTTCTAAGCCAAGGGATTTTGCAAATCCTAAGCCCTTTTTATCAAAACATCCAACGCTATGGGCTTCATCGATATAGAGTTTTATTTTTGGATAAGTTTTTTTAAGTTCAACAAGGGCTTTTAGATCGCTAAAATCTCCATCCATGCTAAATAAAGCTTCGCTAAGTATGATGATATTTTCATATTTTTCATAATGTTTTTGGATCAAAGATACTAAATGATCTAAATCATTGTGTTTATAGCGGAAAAAATTAGCCCCATTAAGCCTTAATCCATCAATCATGCTCGCATGGATAAATTTATCAGCCAAAAAAAGAGTTTTATCTAAGCTTGAAAGTGCGGCTATACAGGATAAATTTAAATGATATCCGCTGTTAAAATGAAGTATTTCTTTATTTTTAAAATCAGCTTTTAAATAATCTTCCAATTCTTCATAAATTTCAAAATTTCCACTCAAGCTTCTTGAACTTGAGCTTGAAAAAAACAGATTTTCATCTTTTAAAGTGCTTAAAAATTCTTGCTTTAATTCTTTATCATAAGAGAGCGCTAAATAATCATTTGAGGCTAAATTTAAAAGCCTTTTACCTTCTTTATAGACAAATTTTCCTTCATGTTTTAGATGAGGTAGGGATCTAAGATTGTGATTATTTTTTAAATCTTGTAAGATTTTTTCAACGGGCATTTTATTCCTAAAAATTTAGAATTTTAAAGTATTATTTTGCCACATTATTTTTAAAAAAGAAGTTATATGAATGAATTTTTAAAACAGCTTGATTTAAAACATATTTGGCATCCTTGTACTCAAATGAAAGATCATGAGAATGTGCCTTTAATCCCTATAAAAAAAGCTAGAGGGGTTTGGCTTTATGATTTTGACAATAGAAAATATTTAGATTGTATCAGTTCTTGGTGGGTGAATCTTTTTGGGCATTGTAATGAAAAAATCGCAAATGCCATTAAAAAGCAAGTTGATGAGCTTGAGCATGTGATTTTGGCTGGTTTTACGCATGAGCCTATTATCAAACTTTCAGCTAGACTTTGTGAAAAAGTTGGGAGAGATTTTAATAAATGTTTTTATGCGGATAATGGATCAAGTGCTGTAGAAATAGCACTTAAAATGAGTTTTCATTATCATTTAAATCAAGGTTTTAAAAAAAATAAATTTTTATCTCTAAGCAATTCTTATCATGGCGAAACTTTAGGGGCTTTAAGCGTGGGAGATGTCGCACTTTATAAAGATACTTACAATCCTTTGCTTTTAGAATGCCTTAATACTCCTGTTCCAAAAAATAAAGACTATCAAGAAGAACTTTTTGTTTTAAAAGGGATTTTAGAAGAGCATTCTAGTGAAATTTGTGCTTTTATCTTAGAACCTTTAGTGCAGTGTGCTGGAAATATGCATATGTATGAGGCAGGATTTATTGATGAGGCTATAAAGCTTTGTCATGAATTTAATGTGCAAGTTATTTTTGATGAAATTGCTGTGGGATTTGGACGCACAGGGACGCTTTTTGCTTTACATCAATGCAAACAAAGCCCTGATTTTATCTGTCTTTCAAAAGGGATTACGGGTGGGTTTATGCCCCTTTCTGTGGTGCTTACTAAGGATGAAATTTACCAAGCTTTTTACGCACCTTACAAAGAGTATAAAGCTTTTTTGCATTCTCATAGTTATACGGGAAATACTTTAGCGTGTGCTGCTGCTAATGCGGTTTTAGATATATTTGAAAATGAAAATATTTTAGAAAAAAATAAAATTTTAAGTACCTTTATACAGCGAGAGTTTTCAAGACTTAAAAAATTTGATTTTCTTGGTAATTTTAGAACTTGCGGGATGATCAGTGCTTTTGATATTTTAAATGCAAAATACGAAAGAGCTGGGCTTGAGGTTTTTAAAAGAGCTTTAAAAAAAGATTTGCTTTTAAGGCCGCTTGCAAATACAATTTATTTTATGCCCCCTTATGTGATTACAAAGGAGCAAATTTCTTATGTAGTGGATAGTTTAGAGCAAATTTTTAATGATTTTTGAAAGTTTCTCGCAAACCTTTTCATTAAATTCTACAATAGGAATTTGCGTGTATTTTTGTATAAAATCTTTGCTAAAATTATCCTCGCTTTTTAAAACTAAGGCAAGGATAGGTATATCTTTTTGCCTTAAAGTTTCTATGCTTAAAAGCGTATGATTGATACTTCCTAGATAATCTTTTGCGACTAAGATAGTAGGGCGTTTAAATTTTTGCATAAAATCAATCATGGTTTTTTCATCATCAATAGGTGAAAAAAGGCCGCCTGCAAGCTCTATAATGAGTTTATCACTTTGAGGTAAAGCAATATCAAAAGCTTTATAATTTAATCCTTCTAAAGTTCTTCCCTTATGAGGTGATACGGGAGTTTGTAAAAATATACCTTCTTTAAAAATTTTAGTTTTTGGGCTAAATTGAGCTATGGTATCACTATCTTTTGGAGTGCCTGCTTGAATGAGTTTAAAATAATCAAAACCCAATTCTTTACAAATTCTAGCACTTAAATATGTTTTTCCAACATCAGTATGAATGCCACTAATGTAAATTTGCATTTTCACCCTTTTTAAGAAAGTAATTTTAAAGCTATAGTAGAAATTAAAATCACTAAAATGAAAAGGAGTTTTAAGAAATTTTTACTCTCTTTAAATAAAACCACACCTACTACAACGCTGCCTACAGCACCAATACCCGTCCAAATAGCATAAGCAATACTCATAGCAATGCTTTGCATACTTAAACTCAAACTCATAAAAGAACACATGAAGCATAATATGAGAGCTAAAAGATATTTTTTTGCGTGTGTATTTATGTATTTTTTCATGATGATAACACCTATAATTTCACAAATTCCAGCAATGATTAAAAACATCCAAGCCATTAATTCTCTTTAGAACTGAATTTTAAACCTATCACACCGAGCAATAAAAGCAGTATGAAAAAGATTTTTAAAATAGAAAATTTTTCATGAAAAATGGCAATTTCAGCCACTACAATACCAGCGGTTCCAATGCCTACAAAAACACTATAAGCTACGCTGATTTCTATTTTTTTGCATGCTTTTAAAAAACAATTAAAAGAGATAAAAATACCTATAGCGGTTAAAAGATAGTGCCAAATTTCATAGGAATATTTTAAGCCACTCACCCAAAAACATTCTATCAAAGCTCCAAAAATAACCCATAACCAAGCAGTATTTAATTCTTTTTTCAAAAAAATATCCTAAATTATAGTTTTATCGTATATTATATACTTTTTTACTTTTAACTAAGCCAATATTAGATAAAATTAACGCTTATTTTTTTGAAAGGATAAAAAGATGTTAGAAGGTATCGTTAGAGAGAGTATCGGTAGAAAAGCAGCTAAAGCTTTAAAAAGAGATGGTTATCTAATAGCAAACATCTATGGTAAAGGATTGGAAAATATCCACGCTGCTTTTAAGGTTAATGAATTCATTAAAGAAGTTCGTAAAAAAACAACTTTAGCTTTTGATGTTAAAGTAGGTTCTCAAACTTTAAATGTTGTGGTTGTGGATTATCAAAAAGATCCAGTTACAAGTGATCTAAAACACGTAGATTTAAAAGTAGCACAAAAAGGTGTGATTTCTAAATATATGGTTCCAGTTAAAATTACAGGAACAGCTATTGGTCTTAAAAATAAAGGTGTTTTAATCCAATCTAAGAGAAGATTAAAAGTTAAATGTAAAGCTGAAAATTTACCAAATTTCTTTGAACTTGATGTTAGCAAACTTGATGTAGGTGATGCTTTACTTGTTCGTGATGTAGTAGTTCCTGAGGGTGTTACTATTTTAGACGCTGATAGGATAGCGGTTGTTGGCGTAGAAAAAGCTAGATGATCTTAGTCGTAGGGCTTGGCAATATAGGCGAGGAATACAAAAATACTCGCCATAATGTAGGCTTTATGCTCATTGATTTGATTTTAAAAGATCAAAATTTTACAAATCTTAGCAATTCAAAATTCAAAGGAGAGTTATTTAAGATAGGCTCTTCCTTACTTCTTCTTAAACCTAGCACTTATATGAATAATTCAGGTATTAGCGTTAAAGCGGTTAAGGATTTTTATAAATGTGAAAGACTTATAGTTATACATGATGATATCGATATAAATTTAGGGGCTTTGCGTTTTAAAAAAGGCGGTTCAAGCGGCGGACACAATGGACTAAAAAGTATCGATTCTTTATGCGGCAATGATTATGAAAGAGTGCGTATAGGCGTAGGCAAGGGAGAAAATGTTATCTCTCATGTTTTAGGACAATTTAAAGACGAGGAAAAAATAATTTTAGATAAAATCTTAGAACACTCTAAAAAAGCATTATTTGAACTGATTGAAAAAGACTTATCAAGTGTTTCATCTTTGTATAGTTTAAGAGCTTAAAATGTGGATTTTTTTTCGTTTTATTTCAGAAATTTATCTTAAGAATTTTTTCATAATATTTTTATCTTTAATTGGTTTTTATTGTGGTATTGATTTGCTTTTAAATTTTAAAGATTTGCCACAAAGTGTCAATCTTCAGCTACTCTATGTGGTTTTTTTAGCTTGTTCTGCTGTGCCTTATATTTTGCCACTTTCTATAGTTTTTGCATTTATATTATCACTCATTTCAATGATTAGAACCAATGAATTTGTGAGTTTTTATGCTTTAGGAATCAGTAAAAATTTAGTCGTTATCTTCCCTTTTTTATGGGCTTTGTTTTTTTGCTGTGTTTATATTGGTTTAAATTTTACTTCTTTTGCCTATGCAAATGATTATAAAAAAAATATTTTAAAAAATGGAGTTTTAAATAAACAAGGTGGAGAAGTTTTTTTAAAATTCAATAATGATTTTGTTTATATTTCTAAAATAAACAATGGACAAAACAGTGTCCAAAACATCAAAATTTTTGATCTTAACAATTCCACCTTAAATTCTTTTGTTGAAGCTAAAACAGCATCCTTTAAAGAGGGAAATTGGATCTTAAAAGATGTAAATTTAACTACTCTTCCTAAAGAATATATGCTGGGTGCTAAAGGCATTGATGTACAAGATTTTAAAGAATTAAGTGCTTTAGAGGGTTTTAAGCCGAAAATCATTGAAAGCGTTGCGAGCAATAGTAATTATTCTATTTTGGATGCTTGGGAGAGTCTAAGGCTTTTTAAGGATCAAAACATTAGCATAGAAACACTAAAGATTAATCTTTATAAACTTATATTTATGCCGTTTTTTGCTCCTTTTTTAATGCTTATTATGTATTATTATTTTCCTGTTATTTCTAGATTTTTTAATCTTGCTTTTGTTGCTTTTGTTGCTTTTGTGGTGACATTACTATCTTGGGGATTTTTATATTTATTTTCAAGATTAAGTGAAAATGGTGTTATAATCAGTGAAATTGGTATTGTTTTGCCTATTGTATTGTTAGGCTTTTTTGGCCTAATGAAGTTTTATAAAAATCGTTGATTTGATATTAAAATTTAAAGAAGGAAAGTATGGATTATAAAAAACTTAAAGATGAATTTCAAACCCCTTTTTATATTTATAATTTTGATGCGATTAAAGAAAAATTTTTAGAATTAAAAAATGCCTTTAAAGCTAGAAAATCACAAATTTTTTATGCCGTAAAAGCCAATTCAAATTTAAGCCTTTTGCAAATGCTTGTTAAATTAGATAGCGGATTTGATTGTGTGAGTATAGGCGAGGTTAAACGTGCTTTAAAAGTGGGCGCAAAACCTTATAAAATTATTTTT
This sequence comes from Campylobacter sp. W0014, assembly GCF_020135975.1. Classification (NCBI taxonomy): domain Bacteria; kingdom Pseudomonadati; phylum Campylobacterota; class Epsilonproteobacteria; order Campylobacterales; family Campylobacteraceae; genus Campylobacter; species Campylobacter sp. W0014. Next base: position 43,291 of record NZ_JACHTR010000003.1, read on the forward strand.
AGTGGAGTAGGTAAAACCAAAGAAGAACTCAAACTCGCTTTAAAATATAATATTTTATATATCAATCTTGAAAGTGAAGCTGAAATGATGCTTTTAGAGCAAGTGGCTAAAGAATTAAACACTAAGGCAAGAATCAGCATAAGGGTTAATCCTAATGTAGATGCAAAAACTCATCCTTATATTTCTACAGGATTAAATGAAAATAAATTTGGGGTTGAAATTGAAAGTGCTAAGAAAATGTATATTTATGCAAAGAATTCTTCTTTTTTAGAGCCTATTGGGATACATTTTCATATAGGATCACAACTTTTAGATTTAAGTCCTATATATGAAGCAGCTAGTATTGTTGCAAAACTCGTTAAAGAATTAAAAGCTTTAAAGATTGATCTTAAATTTTTTGATATTGGTGGAGGGCTTGGCGTAGCTTATGAAAAAACAGATTTAGAACCTAATCTTTATGAGTACGCGCAAGCAATTTTAGCCAGTCTTAATGGGCTTGATGTAACTATAGGAATGGAACCAGGGCGATTTTTGGTAGCCTCAAATGGGGAATTTGTTTGTTCAGTTCTTTATGAAAAACACAATAAAACAAAACGTTTTATTATCGTTGATGGCGCGATGAATGATTTGATACGACCAAGTTTATATGAAGCTTATCATGAAATTTATATGCCTTATAATCAAGGAGAAGAAAGCCCATGTGACGTTGTAGGTGGGGTTTGTGAAAGCGGTGATTTTTTTGCCAAGGAAAGATTATTATCTCATACGCAAAATGGTGATATAATGGTGATTAAAAATGCTGGAGCATATGGCTTTAGTATGAGTAGTAATTACAATACTAGAAATAAAGTTTGCGAATTGGCTTTAGAAAACGGAATGATAAGACTGATTCGCCAAAGAGAAAGCTTTGAAGATCAAATTGCTTTAGAGGAGAAGTTTATAAAGGTTTAAAATGTTTTTTTTAGATGTTCAAGGAACGCTTATTTCAGATGCTGATAAATCTTTAATTTTTGGAGCCAAAGAATTAATTGATTTTTTAAATACAAATAATCTTGCTTATGTGATTATCACAAACAATACCAAAAAACTTGATTTTTTAGAAATTTTAAGACAAAAAGGTTTAAATATAAAAGATAATGCTTATTTGGATCCTTTTTGTATTTTAAAAACTCTTTTTAAGCCTTGCAAAGTTGCTGCTTTTGGGGCCAATGAATTTTTACAAAGTCTTGAAATGCTTGGCTTTAAGTTGGATTTTAAAAATCCAGAATTAGTTCTTATTGCTAGTTTTGATGATTTTAAATTTAATGATTTTGCTAGCATTATAGAAATGATTAAAAATGGAGTTAAAGTTGTGGCTATGCATGAAAGTAGCATTTATAAGAAAGATGATAAATCTTATCCAGGGGTAGGAAGTATAATGGCTATGCTTAAAAATGCAATTCATTTTGAATATGATGTTGTGGGTAAGCCAAGTGTGATTTTTTATAATGAGGCTTTGAAATTATTAAAAATGCAAAATCAAAATGCTCGATTTGAAGATATAAAAATAATCAGTGATGATTTTAAAGGGGATTTATTTAAAGCAAAAGAATTAAATATGAAAACTTATTTAGTTTTAAGTGGAAAACTAAATAACACTAAAGGTATTAATACAAGCTTTCTTGATGGAGTTTATCCAAGCGTTTTTGAAATTTTAAGGGAAGAACAATGCTTGATTTAAAAGAATTAAGAGATAAAATTGATATAGTGGATGATAAAATTTTAGAGCTTTTAAATGAAAGAATGGCTTATGTTAAAATTATAGGAGAGATTAAAAAAAATCATAATAAAGAAATATATTATCCCAAAAGAGAAAAAGCAATTCTTGATCGTTTAAAAAATAAAAATTTAAAAAATTTAGATCATGATGCTATAGAATTGATTTATGGCAAAATTTTTGTCGTCGCAAGAAGTTTAGAAAGATTTTAAAATAAATTTTATATTTTTTTGTCAAAATATAAAATTAAATGTAAATTTTAAAAATTATAAAGTGCTTTTTGCTAAAATGTTTAATAATATAAAAATAATTTATGAGTTTGATAAATAAATTTGGTAAAATTATATTAAAATTTGTTGATTTATTGAAATTTTAAGAATTAAAAATATAAAAATCATTAAGCTGGGGACTGGAAATTAATGGATTTTAAAGAAATGCTACATCAAATCGGACAACTTTTTCAAAAATTAACCCGTAAGCAATTGATTGTTATTGCTGCATCTATAGTGGTTGTTGTAGGTTTTTTAGTATTTTTAGCATTATTTCGTGGTGGTGGAAGCAGTTCAAGTGATGGATATGCGGTTTTAGTAGAAAACGTTAGTCCTAGCTCTTCAGCTGCTATTGTAGCCAAGCTCGAGCAAAACAATATCCCTTACAAACTAGCCAGCGAAAACAAAATTTTGGTTCCTAAAGATCAAGTTTATCGCCAAAGAATGTTTATTGCAAGTGAAGGACTTATTAAAGATAGTCGTATAGGTTTTGAAGCCTTTGATCAACAGCAATTTGGTGCAACCGATCAAGATATCGCTATAAAATATAGAAGAGCCCTTGAAGGGGAATTATCAAGAACGATTGAAACTTTAGAGCCTATTCGTAGTGCAGTCGTGCATATAGCTATTCCAAAAGATTCTGTTTTTACAGAAAGACAAATTCCACCAACCGCTTCAGTGGTGGTTAATGTTAGGGAAGGTTTAAGGCTTACAGCAAAACAAATTGATGGGATTAAAAATATCGTTTCAGCTGCAGTTGCCAATCTTAAAAAAGACAATATTAAAATCAGCGATCAAAGAGGTATTCCTTTAGATGATAAAGATAATAGCGATGATTTAGTTCGAGAGCAGATCAAATACAAAAGCGATCAAGAAAAAGCTTTAGAAGATAAAATTATAGAAAATTTAGCTCCTTTTGCAGGAGGGACAGACAAGGTAAAAGTAAGTGTCAATATAGATTTTGATTTTTCTAAACAAGAATCTCAAAGTGAAATTTATGATCCAAATACTGTTGTAAGAAGTGAGCAAACTCTAAATGAAGAAAGAACTGGAAGAAAAGATCGTGAAGTTCAAGGTGTTCCAGGTGCAGTTACAAATATAGGTCCTGTTGAAGGGCTTGATAATAAAGGAGAAATAGATACCTATAAGAAAAATCAAGTTACAACCAATAATGAAATTTCAAAAACAATTACCAACACAAAAAAACAATTTGCAACTATTATTAGAACTTCGGCAGCTGTTACGATTGATGGAAAATATCAAGATGTTGTTGATGCAAATGGAGATGTTAAAAGTGAATATGTTCCTCTTACAAAACAAGAATTAGCTAGTATAGAAAGTATTGTTAAAAGCACTATTAATTATAATCAAGCCAGAGGCGATAGTGTCGTAGTGCAAAATTTACCATTCCACCGTGAGACTGTTAGAGTTGAAAGCAAGGTTAAAACCTTTTATAATCGTTTTATTGAGCCTTTCATTCCACCTGTTAAGTATTTTATTGCGGCGATTTTGCTTTTTATTTTTTACAAAAAAGTCATTACGCCATTTATGCAAAAAATGCTTGAGGATATGGCCGCCCAAGAAGATGCAAAAGAGGGTGGGGTTAATGCGATTATCGATGAGGCTGAAGATGCATTGGAAAAATTCAATATGGCTAGAAAAAAGGTTGAAGAACAACTTGGCTTTGGAGAAAATTTTAATGAAGATACTATTCAATATGAAGTTTTGCTTGAAAAACTAAGAGGTTTAGTGAGCGATAAGAGTGAAGAAATTGCTGTGCTTTTGCAAAATTTAGTTCAAAATGACACCGAATTTAGTGATAAGGATATATAGATGATCAAGCTTAGCGAAGAACAAAAAATGGTTTATGATGATTTGTCAATGCCTGAAAAGGTAGCAATTTTTCTTATACAGCTTGGCGAAGATGCTACAACTTCTGTTTTTTCACATATGGAAATCGATGTTATTACAGAAATTTCGCGATATATTGCTATGGCAAAAAATGTTGATCGATCTGTAGCAACAGCTGTTTTGGAAGAATTTTATACCTTGCTTCAATCTAATCAATACATTAAAAGCGGTGGTTTAGAATACGCTAAAGAAATTTTATTTCGTACTTTTGGTCCTGAAATTGCCAATAGAATTCTTGAAAAACTTACCAAAAGTATGGAAAATAATCAGAATTTTGCTTATTTGGCGCAAATTAAGCCTCAGCAGCTCGCTGATTTTATCGTAAAAGAGCACCCGCAAACGATTGCCCTTATTTTAGCGCATATGGATTCAATTCATGCTGCAGAAACCTTAGAGTATTTTAGTGATGAATTAAGAGCTGAAGTTGTGATCAGAATGGCAAATCTTGGAGATATTTCTCCAAGTATTATTAAAAGGGTTTCTGCTGTCTTAGAAAGCAAACTTGAAAGCCTTACTTCTTATAAAGTTGAAGTGGGTGGTCCAAGAGCCGTGGCTGAGGTGCTCAATCGCTTAGGTCAAAAGGCTTCTAAATCTACTATTACTTATATCGAGCAAAGCGATGAGAGATTGGCTGAAACTATTAAAGAGCTTATGTTTACTTTTGATGATATACAAAAACTTAGCACTCAAGCAATAAGAGAAATTTTAAAAGTAGTAGATAAAAAAGATCTTATGATAGGTCTTAAAGGGGCCAGTGAAGAGCTAAAGCAAAAATTCTTGGCAAATATGTCTACACGTGCAAGCGAGGCCTTTTTAGAAGAAATGGGATTTTTAGGAGCTGTGCGTGTAAAAGATGTTGAAGATGCACAAAGAAAAGTTGTTGAAGTGGTACAAAAATTAGCAGAGCAAGGCCTAGTTCAAACAGGCGATACTGATGAAATGATAGAGTAGGTAAAAATGGCTAGTCGTAGTAATGTTATTTCAAGTGCAACTTCAGAACAGCATGTTGTTGAAGGTTATCATTTTAAAGTTATTTCTGAATTTGACAATAAAAGAGAGAAAAATAATCAAGAAGATGAAAAATCGGTTTCTTCTCCAGTAGTTTCAGAACCAAAGCAAGAAGAAGTGCCCAATTTAGAATCTGTCCAAAATGAATCTAATACAATGCCTGCTTTTCAACCGAGTTTTGTAGAGGATTTGCTTAAAAAAACTGATGAAATGTCAAGCAATATTATAAAGCTTCAAATGCAAATTGAAAGTCAAGAAAATGAATTTAACAATCGCTTAAATTCTGAACTTGAAAACGCTAAAGAAAAATTTTCAAAAGAAGGATATGAGCAAGCTAAGATAGAATTTCAAAAAGAATTGGATGAATTAAAAGATAAATATCTAAAAAGTGTTTCTAAGCTTGAAGAAGCTTGTGTAAAATTAAACTCTTTTATAGAAAAAAATGAAAAAGAATTAGCTGATACAGCTATAGATATAGCCAAAGAAGTTATTATTAAAGAACTTGAAAATAATTCGAGTAAAATTGCGTACGCTCTAGCTCAAAATTTAGTGAGTGAATTAAAAGGAGCTACTGCAATTGAAATTAAGGTTAATTCTAATGATTATGATTATTTAAAAGAACATTTTAGCGAATTTAAACATATAAAAATAAGCCTTGATGATGCTATCAATAAAGGAAGTGTGATTATCTTAAGTGATGCTGGAAATATAGAGTCTAATTTAAATTCTCGTTTGACTAAAATTAAAAAGATGATCAATAATGAATAAAATTTTTTCCTATAGCCAAGAAGAGTTACAATCTTTAAGTATTAATGAACTTGAAAATTTAGCTCGAAAAGTTAGAGAAGAAATTATAAAAGTTGTCTCTAAAAATGGGGGACATTTAAGCTCTAATTTGGGGGTGGTAGAATTAACAATAGCCATGCATACAGTTTTTGATGCAAAAACTGATCCTTTTATTTTTGATGTTTCTCATCAATCTTATACTCATAAACTTTTAAGCGGAAAAGAAGCAATTTTTCATACCTTAAGACAAGTTGATGGATTAAGCGGTTATACAAAGCCTAGCGAAGGGGACTATTTTGTTGCAGGACATTCTAGCACATCTCTTTCTTTGGCGGTTGGGGCTTGTAAGGCCATAGCTTTAAAGGGTGAAAAGCGTATTCCTGTAGCACTCATAGGAGATGGAGCTTTAAGTGCAGGAATGGCTTACGAGGCTTTAAATGAATTAGGCGATTCTAAATTCCCTTGTGTTGTAATCTTAAATGATAATGAAATGAGTATTTCAAAACCAATAGGTGCGATTTCAAAATATCTTTCTCAAGCAATGGCAACACAGTTTTATCAAAATTTCAAAAAACGAGTTGCAAAAATGTTGGGTGTTTTGCCAGATTCTGCAACCTATATGGCTAAGCGTTTTGAAGAAAGTTTTAAATTGATCACTCCTGGACTTTTGTTTGAAGAATTAGGACTTGAATATATAGGACCTATTAATGGACATAATTTAACGGAAATTATTTCTGCCTTAAAGCAAGCAAAAGCAATGCAAAAACCTTGTGTAGTTCATACTCAAACTTTAAAAGGTAAGGGTTATGCTTTAGCAGAAGGTCAGCATTCTAAATGGCATGGGGTAGGAGCTTTTGATATTGATAGCGGCGAGGCTTTGAAAAAAAATTCTACTAAAAGCGCTACTGAAATTTTTTCTCAAAAATTATTAGAATTGGCTTCAAAATATGAAAATATCGTAGGTGTTACAGCCGCTATGCCTAGTGGAACAGGGCTTGATAAATTGATTGATAAATATCCGCAAAGATTTTGGGATGTTGCTATTGCTGAACAACATGCAGTGACTTCTATGGCAGCTATGGCAAGAGAAGGATTTAAGCCTTTTATAGCTATATACAGCACTTTTTTACAGCGTGCTTATGATCAAGTGATTCATGATTGTGCTATTATGAATTTAAATGTTGTTTTTGCCATGGATAGAGCCGGTATAGTAGGCGAAGATGGAGAAACACACCAAGGCGTTTTTGATCTGAGTTTTTTAGCGCCTTTACCTCATTTAACCCTTGTTGCTCCTAGAGATGAATTGATGATGGAAAATATTATGGAGTATGCTTATTATCATCAAGGTCCTTTAGCCTTTCGTTATCCTAGGGGTAATTTTATCTTAAATCAAGAATTTGCTCCTTCTAAAATAGAATTAGGCAAAGCACAATGGCTAATAAAAAATGAAGAAAGTAAAATCGCTTTTATAGGTTATGGGCAAGGCGTAGGTAAAGCTTGGCAAGTTTTAAATGAAATGCAAGAAAAAATTAATTTAATCGATTTAATTTTTGCTAAACCTTTGGATGAGGTACTTTTAAAAGATTTGGCACAAAAAAGTAAAATTTGGTTTGTATTTAGTGAAAATGTTAAAATTGGCGGAGTGGCAAGTTTATTGCAAACCTTTACTCAAAAATATGATTTAGAAATTAAAATCATTTCTTTTGAATATGAAGATGAATTTATTGAACACGGGAAGACAAGCGAGGTAGAGAAAAAGTTAAAACTCGATGTTAAAAGTATGGTAGAAAAAATAAAAATTTATTTGTAGTGATAAATTTTTATTTTATTAATTGATAAAAAATATTATTTAATATAAACTTCTTTTAATGAAAATTTTATTATCATTCCTTTCATTTAAATTTTTAAGGATTGTTGATAATGGAAATCTTACAAATGCTTAAAAAGCATGATTTAAAAGCTACTCCACAAAGATTGTGCATCTTAAAGATTTTAAAAAGACATGAACATCCAAATATTGAAGAGCTTTATGAAGAAATCAAACAAGAATATCCTTCCATATCGCTTGCTACGGTTTATAAGAATTTAAATACTTTAAGAGAGCAAGGTTTAGTTGTTGAAATCAATGCTTTAAATCAAAAAACTTGTTATGATATCTATGAAGAAGAACATATGCATATTGTTTGTTCTAAATGTGGAAGTATAGAGGATCTTAGTTTTAAGGATGTAAAACTTAAAGAGTATCAAGAATTTCTAGAAAAGAAAATAGGAAGCTTGATTAACTATTTGGCGGTTTGCACTTATATTGATAATTGTAAAAAGTGCCATTAAGGAAAATAAAGTTAAAATAACCTATTAATTTAAAGGTTATTTTAATGGTATATGAAATTCAAAGAAATTTTTTACTTCCCAATGCCACACTTTTAAAAAATCTTCAAGAAGACGGAGTTTTGTTTAAAATTCACGAGCTTGAGATTTTTTATACTAAAATAACCTATTCTCAAAGTATAAAATTTAAGAGTGTTGATGGTTTTTATTATAAAATCATAGAAACTAATGATAAAATTTTAGAGCAAAATCAAGAAGAACAAATATCAAAAAAAGAATTTGAAAAGGCTCGTAAAAAAAGTATAGGAAAGAGTATTAAAAAGAAACGTTATGAGTTTAAATTTTGTTCTTTAAAAAGTTTTATTGAAGTTTATAATAAATCTAAAATTTATATTTTAAAAATTTTTTTTCCAACCTTAGATGAAGCAAATCGTTTTGCTTTGCCATATGAGTTTAAAATTCAAAAGGAATTTGATTATATTTTGGATTCTAAATTTATAACTCTTTATGGTTGTGATTTTGAACAAATCAATATAGAAAAATATTTTAAGAGTATTGAAAAAAATCAGACTTTTGATTTGAAATTTTCAGGTCTAATTAATGCTTTTGAGGGTTATAGAATTTTCTTATTTTATCTTTTTAAAAAGTTAAAATTTTATTGGAATTTAGCTTTAGATAAGAAAAAAAAAGAATATTTTTATGAGTTTATTTCTTATGCTGATAAAATTAATATAGTTTTATTAGATACAGAAGAAATTTTTGATAAGAATTTGAATACAAATTTATCTTTAAGATTTCAAGAAATTGTCGAAAAATGCAATCTTTTTTTTCAAAAAGATGAAAATCTTGAAGAACTACTTTTATTTTTAAGCAGTGAAAATTTGCAAAGTTTGTTTAGTGATTTTGATTTTTTTATAAAAGAAAATTCTTTTTATGAGGGTTTACAAAAGGATAAACTTTTTAAACAAATTTTAGCTAATGAATTTAGAAAAAAGTTGATTTTTTTTAAGAAAAATTTATTGAAAAATTTTGAGAATGAAAAATTCTCAAGGAGTTTTTCAGAATTGTTAATTTTTTTAGAATATTTTTGCAATTTTTTTGATATAAAATCTTTAAATAAGCTCAATGAAAAATTTTTTCTTTTTGGAACTAGAGAAAAAATGATTGCAAAAATGATTAAAAAAAGAGAAAAATTCTTTAAATTAATTTCTCGATCAAATAAAGGATTAAAAATTTACAAAGGGTATTAATGCAAAAACAAGATAAAATTATAGAAATGTTCAATGAAATTGCCCCAAGTTACGACAAGGCTAATAGAATTTTAAGTTTTGGAGTTGATATAGGTTGGCGTAAATTTGCTTGCAAAAAGGTTTTAAAGTTTTACAAACCTGATTTTATCAATATAGTTGATGTTGCTTGTGGAACAGGCGATATGATCGCTATATGGCAAGAAAAAGCTAAAATGCTTTCTAAAAATATTGCAAGCATTAAAGGCATTGATCCAAGCGAAGGTATGTTAGAAATTGCTAAGCAAAAATTTCCAAATATTGATTTTATACAAGCAAAGGCTCAAAATTTACCTTTAGAGAGTCAAAGCGTTGATATTGTAAGCATAAGTTATGGAATTCGCAATGTAGTAGAGAGAAAACAAGCTTTAAATGAATTTTTTAGAGTCTTAAAAAAGGGCGGAATTTTTGTTGTTTTGGAATTTACAAAAAGAGAAAAAGGCGGATTTATAGGGGCTATAAGGGATTTTTATTTGAAAAATATTTTACCAACTTTAGGCGGAATCATCAGTAAAAATAAAAGCGCGTATGAGTATTTGCCTAATTCTATTGATGAATTTTTAAGCAAGGAAGAATTTATAAAAGAATTGAGTGACTCTGGTTTTGAAATGATAGATTTTAAAAGCTTTAGTTTCGGTGTTAGTTCAATGTTTATAGCTAAAAAATTATGACTCCAAGTGAATTAAATTTAAAAGCTAAGACTTTATTAGAAACGCATTTTGTTGATATTGTGCTTAGTGGTGAAATTTCAAAAATCACTATACACGGTTCAGGGCATTGGTATTTTGATTTAAAAGATGAAAAATCTAGCATAGCTTGCGTTATGTTTAAAAATAATAATTTAAAAGTTCATTTTAAGCCTGAAGTAGGGGATTTGCTAGAATTGGTTGGCAATGTTAGTTTGTATCCTGAAAGTGGAAGGTATCAATTTGTTGCTAATAGTATGAAAAAATCTGGATTTGGTGATTTAGAAAGTCAATTTATCGCCCTAAAAGAAAAATTGCAAAAAGAGGGGATGTTTGATAGTATCCATAAAAAAGCTTTGCCTAAATTTCCAAAAAAAGTAGGAATCATCACTTCAAAAACTTCAGCTGCTTTGCAAGATATGTTAAAGCTTATTGATCAAAAAGAATATTTTTTGGCCAAAATTTATATTTTTAATGCTTTAACTCAAGGCAATACAGCGCCAAACTCTTTGATCAATGTTTTAAGAAAAGCTGATGCTATGGATCTTGATGTTCTTATTATAGCTAGAGGAGGTGGCAGTCGAGAAGATCTTTTTTGCTTTAATGATGAAAATTTAGCAAGAGAAATTTTTAAAGCCAAAACCCCTATTATTTCAGCTATTGGGCACGAGATTGATTATGTTATTAGTGATTTTGTTGCTGATTTTAGGGCGCCAACTCCTTCAGCAGCGATAGATTTTTTATTTTATTCTAAATTAGATTTAGAGCAAAATTTGGATAATTTAGAAGAAAATTTTAGAAAAACAATGAATCAAAAAATTCAAAATTGTCAAGATTTGCTTTTAAATTTGTATCAAATTTTTAAAGCTAAATCTTTAAAAAAAACTATAGGGGATAAACAAGATCAAATTTCACTTTTAATGAAACAAATCAAGCTTTTAATTAAAAATAAATTAGAAAAAGCAAATTTAAAATTGGAAAAAATAGAAAATTCTTTTTTTCAGCATGAAATTTTTTTAAAAAAAAGTGAAAATTTAATTTCATTAAGTCAAAATGGTAAAATAGTAAAATTGCAAGATTTAAAAGATGGTGATACCGTACTTTTAAGCTCTCAAACTGTGCAAAAACAAGCAAAAATTTTAGAGGAGTGAAAGATGAGAAAGATTAATTTTAGTGCAGGTCCTTCTACCTTACCTTTGGAAATTTTAGAGCATGCAAGGAATGAATTATGTGATTATCAAGGCAAGGGATATTCTATTATGGAAATTTCACATCGCTCTAAAGTTTTTGAAGAAATACATTTTGGAGCTATGAAAAGAGCAAAAGAAATTTATGGTTTAGATGATGATTATGAAGTTCTCTTTTTGCATGGAGGTGCTAGTTTACAATTTGCAATGATACCGATGAATTTATCTTTGGGTGGAATTTGCGAATATGCCAACACTGGGGTTTGGACAAGTAAGGCTATTAAAGAAGCTCAAATTTTAGGCGTTGATGTTAAAGTGGTTGCTAGCAGTGAAAATGATAAATTTAATTACATTCCAAATATCGATTTTAGCGATCATGCTGATTATGCTTATATTTGCTCTAACAATACTATTTATGGAACGCAGTTTAAAGATTATCCTAAAACAAAAAGTCCTTTGATTGTAGATGCATCAAGTGATTTCTTTTCTAAAAAAGTTGATTTTTCAAATATAGCTCTTTTTTATGGTGGCATACAAAAAAATGCTGGAATTTCTGGCTTGAGTTGTGTTTTTATACGTAAAGATATGATTGAAAGATCACGCCAAAAAAATTTAACCAGTATGCTTAAATACGCCATCCATGTTGAAAATCAATCTTTATATAATACGCCCCCAACTTTTGCTATTTATATTTTTAATTTGGAAACAAAATGGATTTTAAAACAAGGTGGACTTGATCAAATATATGATAGAAATTTAAAAAAAGCTACAATGCTTTATGATTGTATAGACTCAAGTGAAGGATTTTATCAAGGACATGCCCATAAAAAAGATAGATCTTTAATGAATGTTAGCTTTTCAATCAATAAAGACTTAGATCTTATTTTTGTTCAAGAGGCCGAAAAAGAAGGATTAATAGGTTTAAAGGGTCATAGAATTTTAGGTGGAATTAGGGCAAGTATTTATAATGCCATCACTTTAGAACAGGTGCAAATTTTATGTGAATTTATGAAAGAATTTAGAAGGAAATATCAATGATAAAACGTTATGATGAATGTCAAAGAATGTCTCAAGTTGTCGTTTATGATGATTATTTTAAAACAGCAGGACAAGTAGCTTTTGATCCTAAAGGTGATATTAAAAAACAAACCCAAGAAGCTTTGCAAGAAATTGAACTTTTGCTTAAAAAAATAGGTGCTAATAAAAATTCTCTCATGCAAATTCAAATATGGCTTGCTAATATAGATGATTTTGAAGCTATGAATGAAGTCTATGATGAATGGATTAAAGATTATGCTAAACCTGTAAGAGCTTGCGTTCAAAGCATTTTAGCAGAAGGCTATCTTATAGAAATTCAAGCTTTTGGAAAAATAAGCAATAATTAATTATTACTTATAATTTTCTCCACCAAATTTTAATAAAGCAGAACCCCAAGTAAATCCTCCACCAAAGGCGTCAAGCAAGATCAAATTTCCTTTTTTAAGACGTCCTTCTTCGTAGGCATCATTCATAGCCATAGGTATAGATGCTGCTGAAGTATTGCCGTATTTATGGACTGTAATAACACACTTTTCATCACTTAAATTTAGTCTTTCTTGAACAGCTTTGATTATGCGTAAATTAGCTTGATGAGGGATAAAAAGATCTATATCTTTAGAATCAATATTGTTTTTTGCTAAAATATCAACAACATCATTACTAAGCGTTTGCACTGCTACTTTAAAAACTTCATTTCCTTTCATTTGCATCATTAAAGGATGACAAATACTAGATTTTTGAGCTCTTTGAGTCATTAAAAGATTTCCAAAATTACCATTGCTTGCTGTATGGACATCAAGGATGGTATTTTGCTCATCAAGACTGACAATACCGGCTCCCGCACCATCTCCAAAAAGGATACATATGCTTCTATCACTATAATCAATAATAGAGCTAGTTTTTTCTGTTCCTATAATAAGAACATTTTTTTTAAGACCACTTTCTACAAAAGCTTTAGCTTGCTCTAGTAGATAGATAAATCCAGTGCAAGCAGCCGAAACGTCAAAAGCTGTAACATCTTTAAGCCCTAAATTTGCAGCAATTTTACAAGCTGTAGATGGCATAGTAAAATAATCAGGGCTTAAGGTCGCAACGAGCAAAGCGTCAATGTCTTCAATTTTTAAATTTGCTCTTTCAATGGCTTTTATAGCTGCTTTTGTTCCCAAATCACTGGTTTGCTCATTATCATTGGCAATTCTGCGTTCTTTAATTCCAGTGCGTTTAATAATCCATTCATCGGTTGTATTCACCATTTTTTCAAGATCGAAATTATTTAAAATTTTATCAGGTATGTAAGAAGCTATACTTTTTAAACTTGCTTTAGACATTGTATTTCTTTAATTCATTTTCTATCAAAGTGTTAATATTGGATTTTTCAAAATTAATGGCTTGAAAAATAGCATTTTTAATTGCTCTAGCATCACTTTTTCCATGACTGATGATCACACAACCATTAACCCCTAATAAAGGTGCTCCTCCATATTCTTGCCAATCGATATGTTTTTTAAGTTTTTTAAAACAAGGTTTCATCATTAAAGCACCTATTTTTGCAAAAATTGATTGTCGAACTTCTCTTTTTAAAATTTGAAAAATAGCGGTTGCTACACCTTCGCATGCTTTTAAGATCACATTGCCATTAAAACCATCACAAATTAAAATATCAATTTCTCCATTGAAAATATCTCTACCTTCAGCATTTCCAATAAAATTTGGAATTTTTTTCATCATTTGATGTGCTTCTTTAGTTAGTTCATTTCCTTTACATTCTTCTTCCCCGTTGGATAGTAATGCTAAGCGAGGTTTGGAAATTTCCATCAATTCTTTAGCGTAGATATCTCCCATAACGGCAAATTGAAATAAATGTTCTGCTTTACAGTCTGTATTTGCACCAACATCTAAAAAAAGAGTTTTGCTGACTACATTCGGCATTAAAGTAGCGATTGCAGGTCTTAAAATTCCTTTTAATCTTCCAAGCCTTAAAGTGGCTAAAGACATGCTTGCTCCACTGTGACCAGCTGAAACAATAGCTTTAGCTTTACCATTTTTGACTAATTCTATAGCTTTATAAATTGTAGTATTTTTGCGTTTTAAAGCATCAGTTGCATTTTCATCCATAGAAAAAACTTCATGAGCCTCTTCGTATTGGACATATTGTTCAAAATCTTTTGGAATTAGGGGTTTTAAAATTTTAGAATTACCTACAAGTATAGCATTAAAAGGTTTTTCCTTTAATGCTTCAATAACGCCTTCTATAATAGGCTTTTCTCCAAAATCTCCCCCCATTGCATCAATAGCAATGCTTATCATTGATTTTAATATTCCTTAGTATTTGGGTTTGCACGATGTGGCATTTTATAGCTGCCATCTTTATCTTTTATAGGCATAGGAAGGCTAACTTTATAGTGAGTTCTTCTCTTTGCTGCACGAGTTTTACTTACTCTTCTCTTAGGTACTGCCATTTTATCTCCTTTTTAATTTAATTAATTTTTATTTTTACAGTGATTGCAATAAAAATAATCACTCAAATAAGCCTCGAGCTCACTAATTGCAACTTCTATAAGATCTATTTGTCCATCGAAAAATTCTATAGTATTACTTAATTCATTATTTTCATCTTTAAAAATACCATCGCTTGCAAAAAGCTCTAGATTTTCATGAACGCAAAGTTCCAATTCTTCACCACAGCTATCACAAGGTCTATAAACAAAACCTTGCATTATTGCATCTATTTTAACAAGTTTTGTATTTATTTTTGCTAAATTTCCTTCAAAAATTATATTTTCAAGATTAAGTTTAAAAGGATAGTTTGTATTATTAATCTTTGAAAAACCAATTTTCATTTAGCAAATTTCGTTTGATTTAAAGAAAAACTCAATTTCGTTTTTCGCATTTTCTAAGCTATCACTTCCATGAACAGCGTTTGCATCGATACTTTCTGCAAAATCTGCTCTAATGGTACCTGATTTAGCTTCTTTTGGATTAGTTGCTCCCATTAATTCTCTGTTTTTTAAGACAGCATTTTCACCTTCTAATACAGAAATAACAACAGGGCCGCTGATCATAAAATTCACTAAATCTTTAAAAAAAGGTCTTTCTTTATGAATAGCATAAAAATTTTCTGCTTGTTCGCTTGTAAGTTGAATTTTTTTTAATGCAATTATTTTAAGCCCATTGCTTTCAAAACGATCTAAAATTTTACCAATCAGATTCTTTTTAACAGCATCTGGTTTAATAATTGATAAAGTTCTTTCCATAATAAACTTACTCCTAAAAAATAATACCGAAATAATAAGATTTGTTTTTTGTTATGTTAAGCAAAGTTGAAATTATACTGGATTTTTTTTAAAAAAAATTAAAGAAAAGCTAGTAAAACTAGCTTTTTTATAGATTAAGCAAAAACAGGAGTATCACCATTTCTCATATCTGCACCGATATTATCGCGACTTGGTTGTCCTGAAGCAACTTCACTCCATACTATACATCCATCAGTTGGGCAAGCGCTTGCACAGGCTGGTTGATCATTGTGACCTACACACTCAACGCATTTATCTGCATAAACATAGTATCTATCCTCTCCTTCTGGGTTGCTAGCGTCATCAACGATAGCACTAACAGGACACTCATCAATACAAGAACCACAAGCAATACAAATATCTGTAATTTTTACAGCCATCTTTTTTCCTTTTCATTTGAGATTTGAAAAAAAATTGTATCATACTATTCTTAAAAAAACTAAAATTTTGATAATCAAAAAACTAAAATTTTGATAATAATATTTCAAAAATTCATATATCAAAAAAGTAAAATTTAATAAAATATAGTAACTATCTTAATTTTAAAAATTTTTAAAGATTTAAATGATATAATTTTGTTACTAATAAAATTTATTATTTAGGAGAAAATTATGATCGTTACAAAAAAAGCTTTAGATTTTACTGCGCCTGCAGTACTAGGAAATAATGAAATAGTTCAAGATTTTAATCTTTATAAAAATATAGGATCAAAAGGTGCTGTGGTATTTTTCTATCCAAAAGATTTTACTTTTGTATGTCCTTCAGAAATTATCGCTTTTGATAAAAGATATCAAGAATTTAAAGACCGTGGTATCGAGGTAATCGGAATTTCAGGAGATAATGAGTTTTCACATTTTGCTTGGAAAAACACTCCAGTTAATCAAGGTGGTATCGGCCAAGTTAAATTTCCACTTGTAGCTGATTTAACAAAACAAATTGCTAGAAATTTTGATGTTCTCTATGCTGAAGCAGTAGCACTTAGAGGTTCTTTCTTATTAGATGCTGATGGAACAGTTCGTCATGCAGTTATTAATGATTTACCATTGGGTAGAAATATCGATGAAATGATTAGAATGGTTGATACTATGCTTTTCACAAACGAACACGGTGAGGTTTGCCCTGCAGGTTGGAATAAGGGTGATGAAGGTATGAAAGCTGATCCTAAAGGTGTTGCTGAATATCTTAACAAAAACGAAAGCAAACTATAAATTAAAAAAATGCCTCTTTAAAGAGGCATTCCTCTTTAAAACTTCTTAAATTTATTGAATTTCATCTTTTTTCATTATATAATTTTCTTATCATTATTAATCAGGATTGCTAATGCCAGGTGAAGATCAAGAAAAAACTGAAGAACCCACGTCCAAAAAAATAGAAGATGCTCGCAATGAAGGTAATGTTCCAAAATCCCAAGATGCTGCAGCGATAGTAACCTTAATAATAGGCTTAGCTGTTACTTTATTTACTATGGGTTTTATAGGTCAAAGAATTACAAATTTATACAGATATTATCAAAGTTTTATTGGTGCGGAATTAGATTTGCGTATAGTTCAAGGTATTATGATTAAAAGTATTTTGGAAGTTTTAATTATGCTTGCACCAATAGTTTTAAGTATTATGGTGGCCGGAATTTTGGGAAATATTATGCAGTTTGGTTTTATTTTTACTACCAAACCTATTATGCCAAATTTAGGGAAAATCAATCCTTTAAAAGGAATTAAAAATTTAATTTCTTTAAAAAAGATTCTAGATACTTTTAAAATTCTTTTAAAAGTAGGAGTGGTTTTTAGTATAGCTTTTGTTGTTCTTTTGAAATTTATGAATGAATTACCTCTTCTTGAACGCTATAATTTAGTCGAGCAGCTTAATTGGCTTAGAGATAAGGTAATTATTTTGGCTTCTATTGTAATCATTGCTTTTTTAGTGATTGCTGTTTTAGATGTTTTTTTAGTGCGATTTCAATATTTTAAAAGTTTGCGAATGAGTAAACAAGAAATAAAAGATGAATATAAGCAAATGGAAGGAGATCCACAAGTTAAAGGTAGAATTAGACGTTTACAAATGGAAGCTGCAAGGCGTCGTATGGTGCAAGATGTTGCTGGTGCTGATGTGGTAATTACAAACCCTACGCATTATGCAGTCGCGATACGTTATGATACTACAAAAGAGCAAGCACCTCGCGTGGTTGCAAAAGGAGTAGATTTTCTTGCTTTACGTATTAAACAAGTTGCTTATGATAATAATGTGGTGGTTTATGAAAACCCTCCTTTGGCAAGAGAGCTTTATAAGGTTTGCGATGTTGATGATTTAATTCCTAGGGAATTATTTAAAGCGGTTGCAGAGGTACTAGGCTTTGTTTATAATACTAATAATAAAGGGCGTTTAGCAGGGCAAGTTAAGAAAAACAATAGCTAAAGAGTAAAATTATTTACTCTTTTCTATAAGATCTAATACAGATTGTTTAGCATCTTTATCTTGCGTATCGACTTTAAAATAAATTTCCACTCTATTATTTTCTAGGGCTTGAGGATTTCCATTTAAAGGATTGTTAAGTCCATAGCTTTTTAAGGTAATATTTTTAGTATTAATTCCACCTTTCATAAGATATTCTAGAACGCTTTGGGCTCTAGCATATCCTAATTCATAGCTTTTAATAGAGGAATCGCTATTATCTGTATATCCTCTGATTTCAATTTTTACTTGAGGTGGTAGATATGAAATCAGTTGCGCTATGCGTTTTAAATAATCTTGAATGTCAGCAGACACAATTTCAGAGCTATCTTTTTCAAATTCAACCTTGGATGGAAGATTCAGTATTTCTTGATTGTCGGATTGATCAAGTGCGGCTTGAAGTTTTTTAATGACTTCTTGTTGATTAAGAGTCATTTTTTTTAATTTATTTAATTCATCGTCTTTTTCTTCCTGAGAACCTTTAAATTTATGAGTATCTTGGTTTTCTTGTTGTAAGGTTTGAGTTGCAGTATAATCAAAAATTTTTACAAATTCGGTTTTTAAGGCTTCTACTTTGGCTGGATTAGATTTTGAAATAGCCCAAAGAGCAATAAAAAGTGCTAAAAGTAAAGATAAAAAATCTGCATAAGGAACAGCCCATTTTTCACCAGCTGGACATTCTGGACATTTTACTTTTTTAGCCATTTTTTAACCTTTGTCAAATTGTGAGATTCTAACATCATCATGACTTAAGAAATTAAAGAGCTTAGCTTCCAAATCTCTAGGATTTGCTCCTTCTGCTATGCCTTTAACAGCTTCTGTGATGACAATTTGTTCTTTAACAAAATCCATGCCATTAGCTTTCATTTTTCTACCCCATGGAGTATATAGAGCATATGCTCCAAAGATTCCAGTAACCGTAGCTGTAAATGCACCAGAAATACCTGCTGCCATTGCTTGAGGGTTATCTAAAAGTTTAAGAGCCAAAATTAAACCAAAAACTGCTCCGACGAGCCCCATAGTCGGACAAGTTTCCCCAAAGACTATCCAGTATTCAGCACATTCTTTATAATGTTCTTCTAATTGCTCAGTTTGAATTTCCATGCTTTCATGAATTTCTTCAAAACTTTTACCATCAACAAGCATCATCATAGCATTTCTTAAAAATTCATTTTCAATTTCATTAGTTCTTGATTCAAGGGCTAAGAGCCCATCTCTACGTGCTATAACTGCAAATTCAATCAATTGGGCTATTCTTTCTGGTAAATTAACCCCTGAACCTTTAAAAACGATTTTTAATTCCTTATAAGCTGCTTTAACAATCTTTTTATGAGTTGAAGTCATAGCGCAAAAAGCAGCAGTTGGCATCACAATAAGAAAAGAAGAAAGGTGAATAACATGTAAAGGATTTCCCCCTTCTAATATATCCCCTACAGAAATACTAGTTACCGCAAGAACCATCCCTAGTATGGTTGAAAGATCCATTATTTCTCCTTATTTGCTTAAATCGCCCCATTTTTTGGCGATGCTAGAACTTGTTTGTAATTTTACTTTTAATTTTACTATATTTTCCATAATATCACTAGCTTTTTTAACAAAATTTACACATAAATCATCTTTAACTTCAAAAATTAATTCATCGTGAATTTGCAAAATGAGTTTTTTGTTTTTATCCAAATCTTTTGAAATTTCTATCATGGCTAATTTGATGATATCTGCAGCAGAACCTTGTAAGATAGAATTAATACTTTCTCTTTCATACATAGCCAGTTGCATAGGTTTTGCATTTTCAAAATCAAAATAACGTTTGCGTCCTAGCAGAGTTGAGATAAAACCATTTTGTTTTGCTTCTTTTTTAACTTTTTCAAAATAATTTTTAATACTGGTAAAATTTTCAAAATATTTTTCTATATAAGATTTTGCAAGATTGGTTTCAATTTTTAAATTTTTGCTCAAGGTTTTATAGCCCATTCCATAAATCAGACCAAAATTAATGCTTTTTGCAACACTTCTTGTTTGGTAGTTGTTTTCTCCAAAAATCATTAAAGCTGTTTTAGCATGAATGTCTTCATTGTTTTCAAAAGCATTTAAGAGTTTTTCATCTTCGCTAAAATGTGCGAGCATTCTAAGTTCAATTTGAGAATAATCAAGACTAATAAAACTAAAACCATCTTGAGCGATAAAACATGATTTATAATCTTTAGCATATTGTCCATGCGCAGGGATATTTTGCAAATTTGGATCTTTTGAAGAAAGACGTCCTGTAGCCGTTCCAGTTTGTAAAAAACTTGAATAAATACGTGAATTTTTATCTTTTAAAGCTAGTTTTATCAAAGGTTCGCAATAGGTAGAATAAAGTTTTGCAAGTTCTCTATAATCTAGAATTTTAGCTACAACTGGATGTTGATCAATGATTTCATTTAAAACTTTTTCATCTGTAGAATAACCTGTTTTGGTTTTTTTGCCGCTAGGAAGTTTTAATTTTTCAAAGAGTATATCACCCACTTGTTTTGGTGAATTAAGATTGAATTTATCCTGGCATAGTGTGTAAATTTCTTCACTTAAGTTTTTAATTTCACCTTCAAATTTTTTCATTAAACTTTCAAGCGCTTGAGTATTAAGCTTAATTCCATTTTCTTCCATCATCATAATGATTTTTATAAAATTAAATTCATGATTTTTAGCAATTTCTAATAAGCTAGGATCAAGATTTTTTATAAAATAAAGATAAAATTTTAAGGTAATGTAAGCATCTTCAGCTGCGTATTGGCAAGCTTTTTCAAGTTCTACATTTGCAAAATTTTCACCTTTTTTTACAAGATTTTCAAAATGTAAGGTTTCATAATCAAAAAGTCTAAGGGCTAAATCATCCATATTAACTTTTAAAGATGGATTAAAAAGCCAAGCTAAAATCATAGTATCTGCGTAATTTTTTGGAGGATTTAAAGCAAAATTGTTTTGAATTATTTGAAAATCGTATTTTAGATTGTGTCCTATTACGAAATGTCTAAAAATTAATTCTATTGCTTTTTTGGCACTTGAAAGTGAAATTTGTTCTTTTACTCCTAAATAGCTATGTGTTAAAGGCACATAAAAAGCTTCATTTTCACTAATGCAAAAGCTAAATCCTACAATTTTAGCTTCTTTAATATCAAGTCCTGTAGTTTCTGTATCAAAGGCAACAATGCTTTCTTGATTGAGCGAATTTAAAATTTCAAAAAGTTTATCTTCATCTAAAATTAAATTAGCTTTAAAATCTAATTTTTTATCGTTATTTTCAGAATTGTTATGTAATTTTTTTAGCAAGGAATTAAGCTCATAATGTTTTAAAATTTCAAGCACATTTAAAAGAGGCTCGCCTTTAGGAAATACAGCTTTTTCGAGTAAATTTTCAAATTTTAAATCTTCATATAAGGAAGTGAGTTTTTTACTCAAAAAAGCATTCTCTTTTCCTTCTAAAAGCAAAGAACGAGTTCTTTCATTGCGGATCAATGTTAGATTTTCATATATATTTTCAATATTTTCAAATTCATCAAGTAGTTTTTTAGCTCCTTTAGCTCCTATACCTTTAACTCCTGGAATATTATCTGAAGTATCCCCACAAAGTGCTAAAAAATCTCTAATTTGACAAGGTTTAACACCATATTTTTCCAAACAAGCTTCTTCGTTGTATTCATTTTTTGAAATAGGACTATAAATGCTTGTTTTTCCATTTTTTATAAGCTGATAAAGATCCTTATCTTGAGTGATGATACGGATAAAAACATCTTCATTTTTAAAAGTTTTTACCACAGAAGCGATGATATCATCAGCTTCATATCCTTCGCAAGAAATATTCATAAACCCCATTTTTTCTATCATGTCAATACAGATTGGAATTTGTTCTAATAATTCAGGAGGCGGAGGAGTTCTATTTTGTTTATAATTTGGATCGATATCACTTCTAAAAGTTTTTCCTTTAGAATCTAGTGCAAAGATAATATAATCGCTTTGATATTCATTTTTTAAACTATAAATGAAATTAGCAAAGCCACTAATCATTCCACTAGCTTGTCCTTGGGAATTTTTAAAACCTTTTAAAGCATAAAAAAGTCTGAAAAAAAAGCCAAAAGTATCTATAATTGTTAAAGTTTTCAAAATCTTTCTCTTAATTTTTGGATTAAAATTTTTTATATTATGTCAATTTTTATATTAAAAACTTATGATTTTAAAAATAACTTGATAAAAAAATGATAAAAAAATAACGGCTAAATTTTCCAAGCAAAATAAAAAAGGTACTTTTTAAGAAAGGATATTTAGCAAAACCTAGTCCAAGTGCAAAAATATCACCAACCAAAGGTAAAAAAGTAAAAAAAGCAAAAAAGGCACCAAATTTAAAAAAATTTGTATCCCATTTTTCAAGTTTTTTTAAAGATTTTTTAAAATATTTTTCCAAAATATTTTTTTTACCCAAAAAAGCTAAGCCGTAGGTGCTTAAACTTCCTAAAGTATTACCTAAAGTAGCTATTATCAGCACAAGTGTTGGGTTGAAATTGAGTTTTATAAAACCTAAAACAAAAGCTTCGCTTGCTAAAGGCAAAAGAGTACTTGAGAGAAAGCATACTAAAAAAAGCCCTAAATAGCTTATATCACTATATAAAAAATCAAACATTTTAATCCGCCAAATAAAATAAATATTATATTTTAAATTGTTTAAAATGTCTATATTTTTATAAAATATTAATTTTATATTAAAAAATTATAATTTTTATTTAATTTTTATTTTTATATAATTTATAATCTTCAAAATCAAGGAGTCAGTTTATGGAATTTACTATACTTGTTTTATTAGCAATTTCTATATTGCTTATATTGATAAAACCAGAAAGAGAAAGATTGATTTTTGGAATTTTTCTTATAGGCGCGTGTTTAAATTATTTTATGTATTTAATAGCTAGTTTTGATTCTGTTATTCCAAGTGGTAATTGGTAAGGAGTGAAACAATGAATGCTTATTTAAATAAAAATGATCAGTATTTTTATCTGTTTATGACAACTGCGGTATTACTTATACTCGCTGTGTCGGTTGGATTTGCTAATATATATTTAGGATATTTTCACAATGAATCACCTTGCACTCTTTGTTGGTTTGAACGCATAGGAATGGTGATTATAGGTGTTTTAGGGATGCTTATTTTACGTTATGGACCACAGGTAAAATATATTGTTTGTGTTTTTTTATTTGCATCTTATGGAATTTATATGGGAATTCGCCATACTGCTAGTTGGTGGCAAAGAGATGTGGGTATGGGACTTGGAGATAAGCTTGTAGGAGCTCATACTTATACTTGGGCTGTTGTGGTTTATTGGTGTGTTGTAGTAGTAATGAGCTTAGCTCTTCTTTTTATACGTAAAAAAAGTTCTATGATGCGAGATTTAGCGAGTGAAAAAATGAAACCAAAGCCTTTAAGTCTATATTCAAAAATTGTATTTACGCTTTCTTTTATAGTGGTTTGCTCTAATGCTTTTCAAGCTTTAATTGTCAATGGAATTCCTCCATTTACTGGAAAATCTAATCCTGATCGTTTGACTTTTGATATGTCAATTATGACAAAAACTTGGACAACTGAAGTTTGGAGTAGATTAGTTAAATTTAATCTTTTAGGTAAAAATGTTCCAGAAAGTGTATTTATCAAAGATTTAAATGAACCAAAAAATTTAACTTTTGAAAGAGATAGTTCTAAAGGTGCCTTTGAAATCAATAAGAGTATTATATCTCTTAATCGCAGTTATGAAATTACTATTCCAGAATTAAATCAATTTAAATCGATTAATGCTATAGCTTATAATAAAAATAGCGACGAGTTTGCTTTAATAACCAATGAAATGGCTGTGGTTTATACTAAAGATTTTAACAGATCAAATGGTTTCGTTTTATTTGATAAAACCAATGGTAATGATATGAAGTATATAGTTGGCGCTACTTTTGTTGGTGATAAATTGATTATAGGGGCTTTTAATAAAACTTTTAGTGGGACTCAAAAAGTTTCTAAAGAAGTGAAAATTGATCCTATGCTTGAATGGCAAGCATTTAAACAAACTAGTGGATCTATTGTGCCAGCATTTTTTTCTCACAAAGAAGGATGGTATGAGCCTTCAAGAAAATATATTTTAACTATAAGATCTAAGCAAAATTATGTTCATTCTTATACTAACGATGGTAATTTTTTATATCTTATTACGGTTCCAAATCAATTTAGTCCTAAACTTATATTATCTTATGCAAGTACAAAAGATTATCTTTTAAGTGGAGAATCTGTCTTAAGCGTAGATAAAAATTTAAAGCTTAAAAAAGATAGAAATATTAATGATTATTATATTATTGCAGCCGATATAATTGGAGATAAAATGCTGGCTTTAAGTTTGCGTTATAGCACTATGCTTGTGATTGATTATAAGAATGCTAAAATTATAGATGTATATACAATAAATGGGCTTGAAAATCCAAAATCTATGGCCGTAAAAAATGATATTATTTATATTTTAGATCGCACAAATGATCATAAAGATATTATTAAAACCTATAAGAATCCTTTATAGGTTTTATCTTGCCGTTAAATTTTAATAGCAAGATAATTAATAAAATGAAGAAAATAAAAAATGTATTTTTATTACTATAAAAATAAAAGTAAAAGCTATATAAAGGCAAGAAAAAGCCATATGAACATACCACTAATATAAAGAAATTCGCTAGAAACTTCAGTTAAACTTTGCACTCCTTCATAAGAAAACACATAAATAAAATTAAATAAAGCGCAAAAATATATAAAAACTTAGTTTTTTAATCTTAAAAAATACTATTTTTTTGCGCTTGTGTCATTTTAATTTTTTAGTATTTTTAAGTTCTAAATCTAGATAATATCCAGTATAAGATCCTGTTTTTTTATGATCTTTAGCTACTTTTTCTACACTTCCTGTGCTGATAATTTTTCCACCTTTTATCCCTCCTTCTGGGCCCATATCAATAATATAATCAGCATTTTTAATAACATCTAAATTATGTTCTATGACAAAAACAGAATTTTTAAGATCGACTAAATGTTGTAATACAGAAATAAGTTTATTAACATCTTCAAAATGAAGTCCAGTGGTAGGTTCATCAAGGATATAAAGTGTTTTTCCAGTATCACTTCTACTTAATTCTTTGGCTAGTTTGATTCTTTGAGCTTCTCCACCACTTAAAGTTGTGGCATTTTGCCCCAAGGTAAGATAATCAAGTCCTACCTTAACCAAAGTTTCTAATTTTTGGCGAATCTTTGGTACTGAAGCAAAAAATTCATTTGCCTCTAAAACACTCATATTTAATATTTCGCTTATATTTTTGCCTTTGTATTTAATTTCTAGAGTGGCATCATTATAGCGTTTTCCATGACAAGTATCGCAAACCACCATAACATCAGGTAAAAAATGCATTTCTATTTTAATTTCTCCATCGCCGCTGCATTTTTCACAACGCCCCCCTTTAACATTAAAAGAGAAACGTCCTGCTTTATAGCCTCGCATTTTTGCTTCTTTAGTAGCTGCAAAAAGATTTCTTATTTCATCCATAGCGCCAGTATAGGTAGCAGGATTAGAACGCGGAGTTCTTCCTATAGGACTTTGATCAAGATAAATAACCTTATCTAATTTATCAAGTCCTTCGATTTCTACACCACCAAGTTTTTTAACTTTTTTAGCACGATTTAATTCTTCTTGCGCAAAAGGTAAAAGGGTTTGAAGTATAAGAGAACTTTTTCCTGATCCTGAAACACCGGTAATGGCAACTAAATTTTGTAAAGGAAACTTAACACTTAAATTTTTGATATTGTTAATATTAACATTTTTAAGCCCTAGCCATTCTTCTTGTTTTCTATTGTGAAGTTGTGAAATTTGTTTTTTACCATTCATATAAAGCGCAGTTTCACTTTTGCTTTTTAAAAGCTCTTTATAAGTTCCACAAAATACAACTTCCCCTCCAAATTTTCCAGCTTTTGGGCCAATATCGACTATAAAATCTGCTTCTTCTATAGTCATTTTATCATGCTCTACGACGATTAAGGTGTTGCCTTTTTGTTGTAAATTTCTTAAAGTTTTAATGAGTTTTGCTGTATCTCTTTCATGAAGTCCAATACTTGGTTCATCTAAAACATACATAACCCCGCTTAATCCGCTTCCAATTTGGGAGGCAATGCGAATTCTTTGTGCCTCCCCTCCGCTAATAGTTCTTGCATCACGCCCTAAAGAAAGATAACCAAGGCCTACATCATATAAAAAGAAAAGTCTTTCATTGATTTCTTTTAAAATAGGCTTTGCGATAAGTTTTTGTTGTTTGCTTAAATAGGAGAAATTTTTTTCATTGGAAAAAAAAGTCGTGCTGTCTTCTATACTCATATCTAAAATTTCACCCAAATCTTTTTTGGCAACACGAACAGCTAAACTTTCAGGCTTTAAACGGTGTCCTTGACAATCTTTGCAGATTTTTTCACTCATGTATTCGCCTAAATCTTTTTCATCTTTTAGCATTTCATAAGCCATTTTAACAACGCCTTCAAAAGTTCTTTTTAAGCGATTTCTTTTCCAAAAAAATTCTATAGTTTTTGCGTTGCCGTACAATATAAGACGTTTTTCTTCTTCGCTAAGTTCTAAAAAAGGTTTTTTGATGGAAATTTCATTTTGTTCGCAAAAGGCGATTAAAAATTTATAATAATAACTTTTGTTAAAGCCATACATGATTTTTACAGCGCCATTTTCTATACTTAAATTTTCATCAATGATTTTTTTCATATCCAAAGTATAACGAATGCCTAGGCCATCGCAAGATTGACAAGCGCCTTTTGGGGAATTAAATGAAAAGCTTAAGGGTTCTAAAGGGACAAAAGAAATTTTACAATTAAAACAAGCTGAATGCTCACTATAATGATAGTGTTTATTGATGCCTACTTCTTCGTGATTTAAAACTTCGATTTCAATCTCTCCAAAACTTTCTTCTAAGCCTTTTTCGATATCGCTTGCAAGTCTTGAAAGCAAATCTTCACTAATTTCAAGGCGATCAATGACTAATTTTATCGTGTGTTTTTTTGTTTTTGCGAGTTCTATTTCTTCATCAAGTCTAACTAAAACTCCATCAATTTGTGCTCTAACATAGCCTTTATTGCGTAAATTTTCAAGCAAATCAGTATAGGTTCCCTTTTTTTCTCTTATTAAAGGTGCATAAATAATAATCTTTGCCCCTTTAGGAAATTTTAAAATTTCATTGACTATGTCATTAGCACTCATAGATGAAATTTCTTGACCGCATTGATGGCAATGTTGAATACCTATTCTTGCGTATAAAAGTCTTAGATAGTCATAAATTTCAGTGATGGTCCCGACGGTAGAGCGGGGATTTTTAGAGGTGGTTTTTTGATCGATGGCAATGGCTGGAGTTAAGCCTTCTATTTTATCTACATCGGGTTTGCCCACTTTATCTAAAAATTGTCTCGCATAAGCACTTAAGCTTTCTATGTAGCGGCGTTGTCCTTCGGCATAGAGTGTCCCAAAAGCAAGTGTTGATTTTCCGCTACCGCTAAGTCCTGTAAAGACTATAAGTTTATTTTTTGGAATTTCAAGATCAATATTTTTTAAATTATTCTCTTTGGCACCAATAATTTTAATTTTATCATTCATCACTTTTCCTAAAAATTTATACTTAAATAAATTAAAATTTTAACACAATTTTACTAAAAGCTTATGATTGCAAGTTTTTTAAGTAAGGAATGTGTTGTTCCAAGTATGGATAAGGCATAAATACAAAGTAAAATTTTTCTATGAGAAGAAATTTGCATTTTTTCAATGATTTTTATACCAATGAAAACTCCTACCATGGAGGCAATGCCCACAATAACACCTTTGTGAATTACTACATGATCAATAACTCCTGAAGTTGATAGAGATAAAACTCCAGAAATAGAAGCAAAAATGATAAAAAATAAAGATAAAGAAACTACTTTTTTACTATCATATCCTAAAAAATAAGCCAGAATTGGAGCGATCAAAAGTCCTCCGCCTATACCTAAAGAAATCGCAAAAATTCCAGTAAAAGAGCCAGCTATAAATAAAATAATATTTTTTTGAAAAGCACTTCTTTCACTTTTAACAGCATTTTCTTTAATACCAAAAGCATATTTTATGAAAAAAACACAACTGACACATAAAAAGATTGTTGTTAAGCTAATATCATTTAAAAATTTTAAAAGCAGTCCACTAAAACTTGCACCTAGAAGTCCACCAAGTCCTATAACGATGCCATCTTTAATATTTAAATTTTTCTTTTTGTAATTGATATAAGATCCAAAAATTGCAGCAAAAATCATTTGTAAGACAGAAATTCCAATCGCATGATGAGAGCTTTCATTTAAAACGAGCATTGCAGGAACAATAACCATACCTCCGCCTATACCAAAAAGACCCGAAGTTATACCTGAAAATATGCCTATTAATAAATAAGGTAGATCTGAAAAATCCATATTTTTTCCTAATAAAATGTTATTTTTAAGTTAAACATTTTATCTTATTAAGCTAAGTATTATCTTATGTTTAATGGTGGATGGAGTTTTAATATTTATAATTTTTATATAATTTATCTAGCTTATAAATAGTTTATAAGCAAAATTATTTTATTATGTTCTATAATAATTATAGGGTTTTAATTTAAAGGCGGTTAATGGATTATGTTAAAAACTCTTGAATACTCTACAACACATTTTTTTGAGCACATTCTAGGGGTTCATATGAAACCTATTAAGGAATTAAAAGGTGAATTTTATGGCTCTAGTATTTGCGTGGTGAAAAAAAGTGGCAGGGAATATAATTTTTATTTATTTTTTTCGACAGAATTTTTGCATTTAGTTTCAACCATTTTCATTGGAGAAGATATTCAAGAAGATGACAGATGCGATCTTTCTAAAGAGTGTGCCAATCAGATTGTAGGATATGCAAAAAAATTGCTCAATGATGCTAAAGGCGTTGATGATGAGTATAGTCTTGGTATTCCAGAATATTTAGGAAGGGTACATAATCCAAATATTATTTTAGACCAGTCATTAACTTATGGTTTTAAAGATTATCGTTTTAGAATAGGATATTGTCAATAATGGGTAATGAAGTAGAATTTGAAGCTCATGGGCTTTTGCAATCTTACGAAGATATTTTAGATATCAGTGTGGATTTTGTTAGCGAGCTTGGAACGACAAATATGAGTGTGGCAGATCTTTTAAGATTGGAAGTGGGTTCTGTGATTGATCTTGAAAAACCTGCCGGTGAAAGTGTGGAACTTTACATCAATAAGCGTATTTTTGGTAAGGGTGAAGTGATGGTTTATGAAAAAAATCTAGCAATAAGAATAAATGAAATTTTAGATTCTAAAACTGTGCTTCAATACTTTAAAAAAGAAATATAAATGAAATTTTTCTTATTGTGCTTTTTAGTTTTGCCTTTGTTTGCAGTTAAATTAGTCGATTATAATATTTATGATAGAAATGATCGAGTAGATTTGATGCTTTCTTTTGATAATGCTTATAATGGAAAAATTTCTCAAACAAAAGATAAAAATTTCATTCTTTTAACTTTTAGCAAATTAACATATTCTAAAGACGAGTTAAAAAATTTAAATTCTAAACTTGTCGATAGGGTTAGCATTAGCTCGAAAAATAATGATACTTATATTATGTTAAAAAATAAACAAAATATTTCACTTAATGTGAGTTCTATTAATGATAAATTTGGAGTAAGAATTCGAGTTACACAGCAAAATAAACAAGAAAAATTAAATCAAGATTCTATTTTAAAATCAAATCAAGAAAAAGAAACTCCATTTGAATTTAAGGATGCAAATTTGGTTAAATATGATTATACAAACTATATTTTAGTTATGGTGATTTTAATAATTTTGCTTGCAATACTTTGGTGGCTTAAAAATTCTTTGATTTCAAAAAAAAGCGGTATTTCAAGAGATTTTCGTATGGTTTTTCAAAGATTTTTAGATAAAAATAATCAATTAGTCGTTTTTGAATATGCCCATAAAAGATATACCATGATAATAGGCAATTCCAATATTGTTTTAGAGAGCGCAGAAGCAGAGCAGGGACAAATTGATTTAGAAAAAAAAGAAAAGAATTTTGATTCTTTTTTTGAGGAAAATAAAAAACGCATACAAAATCTTATAGAACAGCGTCAGAAAAAATAGCTTTAAGGCTTTTGATTAAGACTTAAAGCAATTGATGCAGGTTTTGCAATTTTTTTCAATTCTTCTTTTGGTAAATTTAATTCTTTAAATTCGTTAAAAATATAAAGCGTATTATCTAAAACAGTAAAATTAATTTTGTTTTCATTGGTATTATTTAGAGTTTTTGCTAGATTAAGTATGAAATTTAGCCAAGAAAGAATATGAAAATTAGGCAAAAGTTGTTTATGGGGTTCTAGATTATAAGGATTAATTTTTTTTCCATTCAGCTTAATAATATTTGCGATTAAAACTTTTTCTTTGTGCGAAAAACCATAGTTTAATCCACCTAAAATAAAATGTGCAGAGTGTTCATTTGAAAAATAAAAATTTAAATATTCTCCTATATGACATAGTTTAGCCGCGGCTAGTAAGCTTTGTTTGTAATGATCATGAATTTTGTGAATACTTTTTAAGACATTAAATAATTGCATTGCGAATTTAGCTGTATGATTATTTTTATCTTCTTGTAAAAATCTATCTTGTAAAGATTTTAAACTAGGATTAAAATTCACAGGAAAACGATTATTTGGACGTAATAAATCTTTTAAATATATTCCTTCTCTAATTCCTACTCCACTTGTTATAATATGTTTTGCATTAAGTTTTTGGGCAATTTTTAAAAATATAAAAATTCCTTTTTTGATAGTATCAAAACGATCTTTTTTAATACCAAAATTTGCCAAAGAATCAATCTTAGCTTCAAGGATTTTTTCAATATGTTCTTTTTCATCTTCTAAATCGTAGCGAAAATCATGTAAATTTTTCAAAGGATAAGAATTTTTTTGCATAATAGAATTTGAAATAGCTCTTAAGCTTCCACCTATGGCTATAA
The DNA here is from genome assembly GCF_020135975.1 of Campylobacter sp. W0014. NCBI lineage: Bacteria > Pseudomonadati > Campylobacterota > Epsilonproteobacteria > Campylobacterales > Campylobacteraceae > Campylobacter > Campylobacter sp. W0014. Next base: position 74,398 of record NZ_JACHTR010000003.1, read on the forward strand.
GATTGTGATTACAAAATTCTTTAGGGATTTGTTTTAAAATTGGATCGATAAATTGATCTAAAGATTTGGCGGTTTTTCCTTTATCAAAAAACAATTCTTTTAATCTGACTGTTCCTATATCTAAAGAAATACAAGAAATTATTTTATTATTTTTAATCAAGCAAAGTTCACTTGATCCTCCGCCTATATCAAGAGTAGTGGCATCTTTAAAAGGGCTTAAAAGATTTAAAGCGGCTAAGCCACCCAGATAACTTTCTTCTTTCCCATCAATACATCGAATATTTAAATTGAGGTTATTTTTAATTCTTTTTATAAATTCTTTAGAATTTGGAGCATCTCTTAAAGCCGAAGTTCCTATGATAAAAATTTTCTTACATTTATGTTTTAAAGAGCATTGTTTGAAAAATTTTAAAGCATTTTCAGCTTTTTGCATGGCTTCTTCTTGAAGAATTTTACCATTGTTGTAAGAATTTTCTCCTAGTCTTACTTTACGTTTGTATTCACAAGTTGTATAAAAACCATATCTTGAAGTTTTTTCAAAAATCACCATTCTAATTGAATTTGATCCTAAATCAACAACAGCGGTTTTTTTTGCCATTATAAATCTCTATTACGATTTTTTAATTTTAACTCTTCTATGCTTTCTATGTTATCAGGATCTGGAATGATGCATTCATAAGGACAGGCTACTATGCAAGCAGGTTCTGAAAAATCATTCACACATTCAGAGCAAAGATCAGCATCAATAACATAAATTGGACTATGTTCATAAATAGCCTCATCAGGACATTCTTCTCTACAAGCGTCACAACATACGCAATCTTTTGTTATTAAAAGAGCCATTATAACCTTTCTAAGCTAATAATATTTGTCTAGTTTATACAATAATCAAACTTAAAGATAATATAAAATTTAGGCAAAAAAGATAAATTTTTACACCATTTGTGGTGTAAAAATTTTATTAAGATTTTTTAGGAAAGCAGAAACGATATCCTCTTCTGCGAACCGTTTCAATAGTAGAAATGTTTAAAGGTTTATCCATTTTTTGACGAATTTGATTAATGGCTACTTCGATAACATTTGGGGTTACAAGCTCAGGTTCTTCCCAAATAGCATCTAAAAGTTGTTCTTTAGATACGATTTGATCTGAATGTCTAGCTAAATGAGTTAAAACTTCAAAAGGTTTTCCTTTAAGTTCTATATCTTGATCTTTATAGGTGATTTTCTCTTCATCTGGATCAATGATAAGATCTTCAATTTTAATCACATTTGTTCCACCAAGTCTTAATCTTGCTTCAATTCTTGCTAATAAAACATCAAAATCTAAAGGTTTTTTTATGAAATCATCAGCACCTGCTTTAAGGGCTTTTATTTCTGTTTCTTTATCGATTTTTGAAGATATGATAACTATTGAAGTTCTAGGAGATTTTTGTTTTATGATATTGATAAGTTCTACACCATCACCATCGGATAAATTCCAGCTTGCTAATACCAAATCATAATGTCTTATTCCAATATAATATTCCCCATCTTTAAAATTTTCCGATGAATCAGTTTGATAGCCGAAATCATTAAGTTTATCTATAATAGACTTATTAAGGCTAATTTCATCTTCTATAACTAAAATTCTCATTTTTTATCCTTCGTAATAAGAAAATTTTAAAAAATTATAACACAGTTTAAGTAAATGTTTAGATATCTTTAAAAAAATTTTAATATCTTTTTTTTAATTTTACTCCAACTTTGCTATTTTTTATTATTTTGGGTTTAAAAGTTGCTATTTTTAAATAAGAGATTTGAGGAAATTTAGAATGAAGTTTTTCGCTTACAAATTCTAAAGATTCTTCTAGGGTAAAAAATTTTTCTTTTTTATATATTTTTTTGATTTTTTTGGAAACCTTTGCATAGTCTAAAAAATCATTTGCTTTAGCTTTTAATTTAACGCAAATTTTTTGTTTTTTTTTGCGTTCAAAGTCTAAAATTCCGATAATACATTTAAAATGGATTTTTACACTTATATAACTTTGCATTCTTTTTTGAAAATCAATCTATAAATATTTGGAATATGTTTATAAAAAATTAGAAAAGCTATGATAAACACAGGTGCGTGAGTATTGATAATTTCCATATTATAATTAAAAATAAAAGAACTTCCAATGAAAGTTGCCAAAGCCAACAAAGATGCTAAAGAAGAAATTTTAAAAATTTTACCTACGATAAACCAAACAATAAAAGCTGTTATAACTTCTAAAGGTAAAAGTACAATCATCGCTCCAGCACCTGTAGCAACGCCTTTTCCTCCTTCAAATAATAAATAAATAGAATAACAATGTCCAAATACGGCTAATACGGCAACACTCCAAAGCACATTTAAATCATAATTTAAAAATTTTAATATAAGTAAAGGCAATGCTGCTTTTGTAAAGTCTAAAGTCACTGTTGCAATAGCAAGTTTTTTAGCTAAAGCAGGATTGTATTCTTTTACAACCCTTAAAACATTGGTTGCTCCTATATTTTTTGATCCTTGGTTTTTAATGTTTATATTTGCAAATTTTTTTGCCAAAATTAAGCCAAAAGGAATTGCGCCTAGACAATAAGCTATGGCATAAATGATTAAATTTTCCACTGTTATAAACCTCATAATATTATTTTTAGGTTGTTTGCAAAAAAATATTATAGATAAAAAAAATAAATAAGTCTAGCTAAGAATAAAAAATATGTATTAATATTTTTTATTCTTATTTAAGTATTAAAAGAATATTATTGATTCATAATTTATTAAAATAAATTAATAAATTTAAATTTTTAATTCCATAAAGGAGTAAAGATGAGAACTTTATTGTTTACAGCAATCTTTGTTGCTTCAAGTCTAAGTGCAATGAATCTAATCGATGAAGCCAAAAATTCCGGTTTAAAACCTTTGCCAAAGGATCAAAAAGGCGTTGAGGAAATTTTAAAATCAAATGGGGTAAAAGCAAGTCAATTTGATCTTAGAAAAGTTGAACTTGGTAAAAAACTTTATTTTGAACCTAGACTTTCAAAAAGTGGTATTATTTCATGTAATACTTGTCATAATTTAGGTTTAGGAGGTGCAGATGGGGTTTCAACTGCTATAGGAAATAGATGGAAAGAGAATCCTCATCATTTAAATTCCCCAACTGTTTATAATGCATTTTTAAATAATGTGCAATTTTGGGACGGTCGTGCAAAAAATTTAGCAGATCAAGCTAAAGGCCCTATACAATCAGAACCGGAAATGGCTACTCCTGCAAAATTAGCTGTTGAAAAAATTTCATCTTTACCTGAATATGTGAAAGAATTTAAAGAAATTTATGGCAAAAGTGGTGTTAGTTTTGATAATATAGCTGATGCGATAGCAAATTTTGAAAGAACTTTGATCACTCCATCACGTTTCGACGCTTTCTTAAATGGCGATGAAAAAGCTTTGAGTAGTGATGAGAAAAAAGGTTTAAGACTTTTTATAGATAAAGGATGTGTAGCTTGTCATAATGGAGTGAATTTGGGTGGAAATATGCAACCTTTTCAAGTGGCTGGAAAATATAAATTTTCTAATTTAGGTGATTTTAAAGGGGATGCAAATGGAATGGTTAAAACTCCAACTTTAAGAAATGTAGCCGAAACAGCCCCTTATTTTCACAATGGTGCGATTTGGAAGCTAACTGATGCTATTAAAGAAATGGGAAGTGTGCAACTTGGAATTAATATTTCTAATAAAGATGCGAAAAGCATTGAAACATTTTTAAAATCTTTAACAGGTGTTAAACCTAAAATAGTTTATCCTCAGCTTCCAGCTTCTACTGAAAAAACACCGCTACCTCAATTCTAATTCTAAACTAATAGATTTTTTTAAGTCTATTAGTTTTTCAGACTTTATTTTTTGTTATAATTTAAAGCAATACTATCAAAAAAGGACGCAAATGAAACTTTTTGGAACAGATGGCGTAAGAGCAAAAGCTGGAGAATTTTTAGATAGTTTTTTAGCGATGCGTTTAGCTATGGCTGCTGGAATTTATTTTAAAGATAAAAGTATTACAAATAATATTTTAGTAGGTAAAGATACTAGACGAAGTGGCTATATGATAGAAAATGCTATTGTGTCAGGTTTGACTTCCATAGGATATAATGTCATTGAAATAGGACCTATGCCAACCCCTGCTATTGCTTTTTTGACAGAAGATATGCGTTGTGATGCGGGTATAATGATCTCAGCTTCTCATAATCCTTATTATGATAATGGTATTAAATTTTTTGACGCGCATGGAAATAAGCTTAATGAAGATGTTGAAAGAAAAATCGAAGAAATTTATTTTAATGACAAGCTTATACAAGATTCTAAAGTGAGTATGGATCAAATAGGACAAGCTAAAAGAATCGATGATGTTATAGGACGTTATATTGTTTCAATTAAAAATTCTTTCCCTAAAGATTTAACTTTAAAATCATTACGTGTTGTTTTAGATGTGGCGCATGGAGCTTCTTATAAGGTAGCACCAACTGTATTTAGAGAGCTTGGGGCAGAAGTTATTGTGATCAATGATCAACCAAATGGACTTAATATCAATGAAAATTGCGGAGCTTTACACCCTTCAAATTTAGCATCTGAAGTGATAAAATTTCGTGCAGATGTTGGTTTTGCTTTCGATGGAGATGCTGATCGTTTGGTGGTAGTGAATGAAAAAGGTGAAGTGGCGCATGGTGATAGTTTATTAGGTGTTTTAGCTCTTTATTTAAAAGAGCAAGGCAAGTTAAAATCAAGCGTTGTTGCAACTATTATGAGTAATGGAGCGTTGAAAGAATTTTTAAATAAGCATGAAATTTCACTTGAAACTTGCAATGTTGGGGATAAATATGTACTTGAAAAACTAAAAGCCATCAGTGGAAATTTTGGTGGAGAACAAAGCGGGCATATTATTTTTGGTGATTATGCTAAAACAGGAGATGGACTTATAGCCGCCTTGCAATTTAGTGCATTAATGCTTTCAAAGAAAAAAAGTGCGAGTGCTATTTTAAGTCAAATTAAGCCTTATCCACAACTTTTAACGAATTTGAAAATTTCTGAAAAAAAAGATTTAGAAAAAATTAAAGGTTTAAAAGAATTAAAAAAAGATTTGAAAAATAAAAATATCAATTATTTATTTCGTTATTCTGGAACTGAAAATTTAATCAGACTTTTGCTAGAAAATAAAGACAATAAAGTTTTAGAAAAAGAAATGAATAATGTTGTTAATTTTTTCAAGAAAGCTTTAAATGAATAAAAATTTAAAATTTATCTCTTGTTTTATAGCAGTATTTGTCCTAGATCAATGGATTAAGCAATTGACCTTAGGAGGGATGAGGTGGCAAAGTGAATATTTTGATTTAACTTTTACTTTAAATACTGGTATTGCATTTTCAATGCTTAGTTTTTTAGATCATTATTTAAAATATTTTCATTTGGCATTTATATTGATACTTGTAATTTATCTTTTTTGGCAAAAAAAATTTTTAAAAGAACATGTTATAGCTTTTGGAATAATGTTAGGTTCTGGGTGTTCAAATCTTTTAGATCGTTTCGTGCATGGTGGAGTTGTGGATATGTTTTTTTGGCATAAATGGTTTAATTTTGCTATTTTTAATGTAGCAGATATTATGATAAATATTAGTGTTGCATTGATTTTTATACAAGAAATTTTTATAAAAAGAAGGAGTAAAAATGACAGAATGGATTAATGAGTATTATTTTTGGATCAAATGGGTGCATTATCTAGCTTTTGTTTCTTGGATGGCTGGACTTTTTTATTTGCCAAGGCTTTTTGTATATCATGTGGAACATAAAGAAAATAAAGGTTTTACTGATGTGGTAAAAATTCAAGAGAGAAAACTCTATTTTGCCATACAAAATCCTGCAATGATTGTGACTTTAATTACTGGAAGTTTAATGCTGCATGCTCATAAAGAAATTTTAATGGAGGGAGCGGCTTATATGCATGTAAAACTTACCTGTGTAACGCTTTTAATCCTTTTTCATATACATAATTATTTTTGTTTAAAAGCCTTATCTAAAGATATTTATACAAAAAGTGGAAAATACTTTAGAGTTTATAATGAATTTCCTACAATTATGTTTATTATCATTGCTTTAATGATAGTCGTTCGCCCATTTTAATTTTTTTAATTCGCTTTGATCTCCATACTAGCAGGCTCAAGCGGATTAACATCTTCTTTCATAATATCAATAAAGTTTCTATTTTTAATGCGTTTATTGTCTCTAAAGACCGCACGAACAAGATCCATTCCAGTGTAAAAATCTTTCATCAAAACAACAAAAAGATATTGACCAAATTTACTTGTAGTTAAAAAATCACCTTCTTTTTTGATAGCCCCACTCATTTTAAGACCTAAAAGTTCAACAAAAAGCTCTTTTTCAAGATCACAATTAAGAGTTTTATTGAAGCGTTTAATATCAATCTTTCCTGCGAAAATTTCAGTTAAAAAGACATATTTTATGATCTCTTTTTTACTAAAATTAGCCTTTGCGATATTTGCATTTTGTTTTTCTTTTATAAGTTTAGAATAATCATTTAAGTCAAAAGCATTGATTAAAAGCTCTCCGTCTAAAAAGCTAAAAGCACCGCTGCCAACTCCTAAATATTCATGATGCGAGCTTACATATTCATCATTGAATGTATTTTTTTCTAAAGAAAAACTCCAGCCGTTATTTTGCTGATAATCTTTAAAAAAGTCTCGTATAATTTGATAAAATTTAAATTCATTATCTTGAGCGCTTACACCTAAGCTTCTAGCTATATTATCTTTGGTTAATCCTGATTTCATTAAAGGATAGGTTGTAATTTGCTGAGGAGTTAAACTTTTGGCTATTGTTAAATCATTTAAGAGTTGTTCTGTTGTTTGTCCTGGGAGATTAAAGATTAAATCTATACTAAAAATAGGTAAAATATTCATAGCTTTTGAAATTTTTTCTTGAAGCATTTGAGAAGAGCCAAATTTGTTATATCTTGCTACTTTTTTCAAAATATCATCATTAAAGCTTTGAACTCCACAGCTTAATCTATCGATTACACCTTTAAACATGGAAAGTTTTTCGGGCTTTATATGATTTGGATCTGTTTCGCAAGAAATTTCTTTAATATCAAAAATTTTTTTACAAAGTTCCAAGGTTTTTAATAATTCTTCTTCATGGATAAGGGTTGTACCGCCACCAACATACATAGAGGTAAAATTAAACCCTTTTTCTTTAATTAAGAGTATTTCTTTTTTCAGATTTTCAAAATAAATTTTAGCCAATTCTTCATCATAATAATATTTATGAAAACTGCAATAAGGACAAAAAGTATGACAAAAAGGTATATGAGCGTAAAGCATATAAGTTTTATCATTTTTCGGGATCTTTTCTTTTGGTTCTTTTAAAAGCTCAACATTAAAACCTTTTTCTAAAGACTTTTCCATCATCATATGAGAATATTTTAAAGCTAAATTTTGAAACAAATTCATCGAATAAACCTAAATATTAAAGTAAGAGGAAAAAGTTTATCAAATTTTTACTAAATTAATGGTAAATTCTTTATATTTTAATAAAATAATTTTAAAAGGATATTATATTATGGAAAAATCAGAAATTATCGAGAATTTAAATGCTTTATTTAAAAAAAGATCGGAATTTTATTCTTTTTTTGATGAAAATATTGACAAATTGAAAAATACTGAAGTTTTTGACTTTAAAAACGCAAAAGATTTAAATGCCCAAGAGATGTATAAACGATTTTATCATTATGATTACGCAATAAGGAAAATATTGCCAGCTATTTACAAGGCTTATAAAATCACAAGTGCTGATTTAGAAAAAGATTTCTAAATCATGCATTTTTATTTTAAAGAATTTTCTAAATTTTGAAACTCTTCTTTTTGGGCATTTTCCCAAGAATTTTCATCTTGTTGATCAAATCCACCACCAAAGGCTTTGATAACATCTACGATAGAGTTAGCATAAGAGTATTTTGTATTGTTAAAATTGATTTGAGAGTTGAGCCAATTTTTTCGAGCTTCCAAATAATCTTGTAAAGACATTTCTCCTATATCATAACGCTCTTTAGCAATTTCATAAATTCTTTTATAGGCTTGTTCACTTGATAAAGCATTATCGTATTGTAAGCGTATATTTTTTCTAGAAATTAAAGCGTATCGAATTTCTCCAAATGCTGTTTTTAGAGTATTTTCATAGTTTATAAAGGCTTCATCTTTGTTTAATTTGGCTAAATTAACATTTTCATTTATTTCACCCCAGTGAAAAATAGGCATTAGGAAACTTCCACCTATATTCCAAGTTTTAGAGCCATTTTTTACCAAAGTATCTAAATCGTTACTTTCAAAACCTAAAAGTCCAGTTAAAGAAAGGCTAGGTAAAAAAGCTGAACGAGCAACTCCTATAAGGTAATTTTTTTGCATGAGTTTTTCCAAAGAAGAACTAATATCAGGACGTTGCAATAAAATTTCACTAGTGATTCCAGTTGGAATATCGAACTCTTTAAGATTAAAAGTTTGATATTCTTGATCTTGATAAAGTATATTGTTTAAATCATTAGAGGTTAATATTTTTAAAGCTTTAAGATAGTTTTCTTTGTTAAGCTTTGCTTGATTGTATTGTAAAGAAATACTTTCAAGATTAGCTTTAGCCTGAGATAATTCATATTCTCCAGTAGTTCCTGCTAAAAATTTTTCATTATTGATGCGATAAATTTCTTGTGCTGCTTCATAAGCTTGTTTTAAAGCATTTTCATTTTCATAAGCATTTACGAGATTAAAGTAAGTTTGAACTGTATTTGAAATAATAGAAAGTCTTGCTGCTTCATAATCATATTTACTTGCTCGAAAAGAAGCTTTACTTGCCCTATAAGAATCTCGGTACTTACCCCAAAGATCAATTTCATAGCTTAAATTTAACCCCATTTTAAAGTCATTGCCATAATTAAATTGACCGCTTTTATTTGTTGGTGCATTTATTGGAGTTTTACTTCTTGAGGCATTTGCGCTTGCATCAAATTTTGGTAACAAATCACTAAAATCGATCCCTAATTGTGCGCTAGCTTGTTTTAAATGTATATAAGCAATTTTTAAATCGGAATTGTTTTTAAGGGCTAAATCAACAAGCTTATTTAAATATTCATCTTGAAATTCTTCCCACCATTTTTGATCAATGCTGTTATTATTTTCTTGTTTGTTATCAATAAAGGTATAATTTGCTTCGGGAGTATTTAAATTTGGGCTTAAAGAGCAGGCTGAAATCAATAATCCAAGACTTGTAATAATACTTATTGAAATAATCTTATTCATGGATCTTACCTCTTTTTTTATTAATCCAAATACTTAGATTTTCTAAAAGATAGAAAAATAATGGAACAAAGAAAATCGCTAAAGTTGAAGCAGCGATCATTCCACCTATAAGACCTGTTCCTAAAGCATGACGAGCAGCGCTTCCTGCTCCATGGGCAAAAATCATTGGTAAAACACCAAAGGTAAAGGCTAATGAAGTCATAACAATAGGTCTAAATCTTAATTTTGCAGCACTAATAGCAGCATCAAAAACACTTTTTCCTTTTTTAAGATGTTCTTCCATGGCAAATTCAATAATTAAAATTGCATTTTTTGCAGAAAGTCCAATTAAAAGCAAAAGTCCAGTTTGAAAATATATATCGTTTTCAAATCCTGAAAGAGCTATCAAAAGAAAAGAGCCAAATGCTGCAAAAGGAACAGCAGTAACAACAGCAAGTGGAATAAGCCATCTTTCATATTGAGCTGCTAGGATTAAAAATACAAAAACCATTCCTAAAATAAAAGCATATAATCCAGTTCCTTTAGAATTAACTTCTTGATAAGCTGATCCCGACCAAGCAATTGAATAATCACTCCCTAAAGTTTCTTTAGCAACAGCTGAGATCGCTTCAATGGCTTGCCCAGAAGAATAACCCGATGCAGGATCTCCTTGTATAAGAGCAGCTGGAAAAAGATTAAATCTTTTAACGTCATCAGGTCCAGCACTTCTAGAAAGGGTTAAAAATGAGTTAAGAGGTATCATTTTTCCATCACTTGATCTTACAAAGATATTTCTTAATGCATCTTGGGTATTTCTAAAATCTCCTAAAGCTCGGATATTAACTTGAAAATTTTTTCCCAACATAGGAAAATCATTAACGTAATATGTCCCTATTGTTGCATTAATCGTATTAAAAACATCTTGCATATTGAGATTGAAATATTTCATTTTATCTCGATCAATAATAAGTTTATATTGTGGAAAATTAGTATCAAGTGTTGTTCTTACATTAGATAATTCTTTTCTTTTTCTTGCTACTTCTAATAATTTATTAACATCTTGTTGAATTTGATCATAAGTTTTTCCGCTTTTATTTTGAACATACATCTCAAAGCCACCTGTTAAGCTAAGTCCAGGAATTGCAGGAAGATTAAGGAAATAACTTTGAGCATTTCTATCATTTGCATATTTTCCAAATAACATACCAATGATTTGATCAGAATTTAATTTTCTTTCACTCCAATCTTTTAATTTTAAAAATGTTGCTGCAGCATTTTCTTTTAGAGAACTTGTGAAAAGATCAAAACCTACAAGAGAAACAGCTGATTCTACATCATCTATTTTATAGATGTCTTTATTCATATTTTCTACTTCTTGTATAGTTTTATGTATAGGAGATCCAGCAGGTAAATTGATAATACTCATAATAACACCTTGATCTTCACTTGGAACAAGAGAACTTGGTACAATTTTATATAAATAAAAAATCGCTCCTAACATAATACAAAAAATAAGAACAAAACGAATAGTGCGTTTTAGCATATAAGCTACACCAGCACTAAATACAGAAGTGCTCCAGTCAAAAAAATCATTAAATTTTTGAACAAAATAGAAAGGTTTTGATTCATTTCTTGTTAAAAAAATTGCAGATAATGAAGGAGTTAGTGTGAGTGCAACAAATCCTGAAATAGTAACAGAAGCGGCCAAGGTTAGGGCAAATTGTTTTTGAATTTCTCCTACGAATCCTGAAATAAATGATACAGGAATAAAAACAGCACATAAAACAAGAACGATAGAAATAACTGGAGAACTTACTTCACGCATGGCTTGAATGGCTGCATCTTTGATCGAAATATCAGGATTAGAATGTATAATTCTATCAATATTTTCAACCACTATAATCGCATCATCAACGACAATACCTATAGCCAAAACAAGGGCAAAAAGAGTTAAAAGATTGATACTAAAACCAAGTAAATAAAGCACAGCAAAAGTTCCCAATAGTGAAACAGGAACAGCAATCATTGGAATAAGGGTTGATTTGAAATTTTTCAAGAAAAGATACATAACAATAAGAACTAAAATTAAAGCTTCGGCAAAAGTTTTTATTACTTCTTTAATAGAAGCTTTGACGAAAATTGTTGTATCAAAAGGAACTTTATATTTTAAACCTTGAGGAAAATTTTTGGAAAGTTCTTCAAGTCTTTGATTAATTAATTTTGCAGTGTTAACCGCATTAGCACCTGATTGTAAATTAATCATAATTGGAACGGCTGGTTTGACACCTAAACGTCCGGTTGAGCTATATTCTTGAGACCCTATTTCCACATTTGCTACATCTTTAATTCTTAAGAAAGATCCATCTTTATTGGTTCTTAAAATGATATTTTCAAATTCTTTAGGAGTAGAAAGTCTTCCTTGCATCGTTATAGAAAGAACTTGAGCAGATTTATTAACAACAGGCTCTTCGCCAATTTTTCCTGTTGCGTATTGAGCATTTTGCTCATTAATAGCATTAATAACATCATTGGCAGTTATGTTAAATTTGTTTAATAAATCAGGCTTTAGCCAAATTCTCATAGAATAATTTTTACCACCTATAGCGCTAGCGTCTCCAACTCCAGGAATTCTTTTTAATTCATCTAAAATGTTTAAAGTGGTATAGTTAAAAATATCCACATCGCTCATTGAATTATCATCTGAATAAATAGAAATAACTTCAAGGATTGAAGAAGAAGATTTTCTAACGGTTACCCCAAGTTTTTTAACTGCTTCTGGGAGTTTCGCAGTTGCTGCTGAAATTCTATTATTTACATTTACAGTTGCTTGATCAGGGTCGGTTCCTATATCAAAATAAACGGTGAGTTTCATTTGACCCGTAGAACTCGTAGAATCCATATAAATCATATTGTCAACACCATTGATTGCATCTTCAATAGGGGTTGCAACAGTTGAGGCTATTGTTTGAGCGTCTGCACCGGTATAGCTTGCCGTTACTTGAACTGTAGGAGGAGTTAATGCTGGGTATTGTTCTACGGGTAAATTAATTAAACCTATGACTCCAGAAATTGAAATGATAATAGCAACAACAGAGGCAAATATTGGTCTTTCTATAAAAAATTTAGAAAACATTATTTACTCCCAATTTCTTGAACTTCAGAACCAAGGTGAATTTTTTTGAAATTATCTAAAATAATTTTATCATCATTTTTAAGTCCAGAGTCGATAATAGCGTATTCATTGTTTTGATAGCTGATGTGAATTGGATTTTTTGTAACCTTGTTATTGACTATGGTATAAACATACACTTCATTTTGGTCTTGCTTAATCGCACTTTGTGGCACTTTAAAGCCATTTTTTTGAATAAATCCTTCAGAAGTGATTGTAGCAAAGGCTCCTGGTAAAAGGCTAGAATTGTTGTTATCAAAAATAGCTTTAGCTTTAACAGTCCCGCTATCTGCATTTATCACTGAATCAATAAAATAAAGCCTTCCTTTGACTTGATCTCCGTTTAAATTTAAAGTAGCGTAGATATTTTCAAGATCCCATTTTCCGCTTTGAGTATTTCGCATAATATTTAGTTTATCTGTATCAGAAATATAAAATTCTGCATAAATTGGATTAAGGTTTATAACGCGGACTAATTCTGTACTTGCAGAATTAACATAATCTCCCACATTGACTAAAGCATCGCTAACAATTCCGTCAAATGGTGCAAGAATTTCGGTATGGTTAAGATCAATTTTAGCGTTTTGTAAATCAGCTTTTGAGCTTTCAAGTTCTGCTTTTGCACTATTAAAATTTGCTAAAGAAGTATCGTATTCTTTTTTTGAAATAGCTTTTTTTGAAAACAAAATTTTATTTCTTTCATAATCTTTCGAAGCATTGTCAAAATTAGCTTTTGCCATTAAGAATTTTCCTTGTGCAGAATTAACATTTGCTTCAAATTTATCAGGTTCAATAAGAAATAATTTCTGACCTTCTTTAACTCTGTCGCCTGCTTGAAAATATTTTTTTAATATTACTCCACTTACTTGAGGCTTTAACACTACATCATAGTCACTTACAAGTTTTGCTGGATAAGTGAAACTAAGAGGTAAATTTTCAGATTTTGCTTTCATGATGCTCACAGGTATTGGTCCTTGTTGCATTTTAGGTACTTCTTTTTTTTCACAAGCACAAATTAAAAATGCAATACTTGCTAGAAAAATATTTTTTATAATTAGTTTCATCATCTTTTGCCTTATTTTTGTATTTTTAATTATTAAAATATTTGAACATGATATTCTAATTAAATTTTATTAATTAAAATTAAATTTAATATTTTTCAGGTTTTAACTGTAATGCCATTTAAAAAAAGATCAACCACAAATTCTATATGTTTTTTTTGTTCTTTTTTATTCATAAGAGGAGATTCTACTAGAACATTTAAAGTATAATAAGGCTCTTTTAACATATTGCAAAAAGTAATAGCTAATTTTGAAGCGTTATCACATATAAATTTATTTTTTTGTTTGGAAAAAAGATTTGCTAAAATATTATAGGCAAAAAATTTTTCATTATCTTGTAACCAATTTTGAAGATAGTCTGTATTGTAGACTTGAGAAAAAATAATTTTTCCTAAAGAGATTATTGAAGGTGTATTATACATATTAACAAAAGCTTTGGCAAAAGAAATTAAATTATCTTGTAAATCTTTGCTTTCTGAAATATGAATTTGAGAGGCGATTAACTTAAAATGTTTTTTACAAATATCATCTAAAATTTCAAAAAATAAACCTTCCTTGCTTTGAAAACAATCATAAATATTAGAGTAGGAGCCCCCAGAAATTTTAATAATATCACTTAAACTGGTTTCTTGAAATCCTCGCTCTAAAAATAACTCACGAGCAACTTTTTTTATTTTATTTTTTCGAGCTAAATTTTTCTTAGAAAGCATTTTATTTGAATTCATTTAACCTCCTTAAAAATTGAAATTTTAGGATAAACAAAAATTGTTTCTCTAAAAATAACGATTTTATCATCATCTTTAGCGTAAGCTTTAATATAAAGTGGGAAAATAATATCTTGTTGATTGTCGTTAGCAAGTTTTTTTATAGCTTTAATAATAACAATTTTTTTGCTTTGTTCTCCAGCTTCAAGTTTAAAAGGTTTAATTGGACGAGTAATTTCAATGCCATTATCAATATCTTTTAATTTGGCTTCAAAATAATACTCATGATCTTTGGTGTCTGTATTTTGAAATAAAAATGTATATGCGTTTGAAACTTCTATGTTATCGCCCACATGTGAAATTTGATATAGTTCGCTACTTCGGTTGATATTTAAAAGCATATGTTCTTTTTTGCTACCCATAACGAATAAGGCAGTTAAGACAATTGTAATAACAACCAAATAGCCAATAGTTCGAAAGCGGAAATATTTAATTTTTTTATTTGTTTCTATTGATTTGATGCTTGTCCAATTGATTAAACTTGGACGATTAAATTTATTTTGAATTTTAGAACAAGCATCGGCACATTCTAAACAATTGATACATTCAAGTTGCATTCCGGCTCTAATATCAATATGTGTTGGACATACACTTACGCAAGCTTCGCATCCTATACATTCTCCTTGAGGAGGTTTTTTATGAAGTTTAAATTTACCATCAAAAATCACCCCACCACGCTTTTCATTGTAAATAACTTGCATGGTATCACGATCAAACATAACTGATTGTATTCTAGCGTATGGGCAAACATAAACACAGAATTTTTCTGCTAGATAAGTAACATCAAGAGTAAAAAGCAAGCTCGCAAAAAATAAAATTCCTATTAAAAGCAAATGTTCATTAGGATTTTGTATATATTCAAAATACTCTTCAGGTGGAACAAAATACCAAAGTAAATTGCTTATAGCAATCAAAGAGACAAGATAAAATAAAACAACGGCGATTGTTTTTTTAAAATATTGACCAGGATATTCTTTTTGTTTATTATTAATATTTTTTCTAATTCTTAAAATTTTAGTTTGGATTAAATCTCTGTAAATAACCCTAAAAATAGTTTGTGGACAACTCCAAGCACACCAAATTCTACCCCCTAATGTCGTTATAAAAAATATAAATAGAAAAAGAAGTATAAGGACAAAAGGCATGAGATAAAATTCTTGAGTAGAAAAAGAGACAAAGATTAAATCTAATTTACTATGGATAAAACTTAGAAGAAAAAAATGATTTCCGTTAATTTTTATAAATGGTAAGCTCAATGCAATAATACTAATAATACCATAAAGAACATAACGCTTTTTCGTATAATTAGTAATAAAATTTTGCATTTAATCCCTTTTTTTGTTATAGTTTTACACATATTATAATTTATAAAAACTAAAATAATTTTTAAATGTTTTCTAAGTTACCTTTAATAAGAAATATTTAATGATAAATATTTTATAATCTTTATCTTGACAAGATTTTGTTAAGATAAATTAAATTACGAAAGGTGGTGAGGATAGTGCCAGGAATTAAGGTGCATCCTAACGAGTCTTTTGATGAAGCATATCGTAAATTCAAAAAACAAGTTGATAGAAATCTTGTTGTAACTGAAGTTAGAGCAAGAAGATTTTTTGAGCCTATGACTGAAATTCGCAAAAAGCAAAAAATTTCAGCTCGCAAAAAAATGCTTAAAAGACTTTATATGCTTAGACGATACGAATCAAGACTGTAATATCAAAAGCCTTTTAGGGCTTTTGATAAATTTATTAATCTTCTTAGATCTAAAAAACTTTTTAAACTTTACATATAAAGAATGAATTTATTATTTTTTGTTAGAATTAATCATTAATTTTTGATTATAAATAGGAATGTCAATTTATGAAAAGGGTTAAAAAAATTATTCAAATTGGGATGATAAGTGGTTTAGCAGCTGTAGCAGGAGGTGCTTTGGTTGCTTGTAGCAGCGATAACTCAGATACTTCGAGTCAAATTTCAAATATGAAAGGTGCCTTTGTTATCATAGAAGAAGTTGCGCCGGGTCAATATAAAATAAAAGATCAATTTCCTAGCGATGAAACTAGAGTGGTTTTAAAAGATTTAAATGGTACAGAGCGAGTTTTAAGCAAGGAGGAAATGGATGCACTCATAAAACAAGAGGCAGAAAAAATAGATAATGGAACCTCTAATCTAACTCAAAGCAATCATCAAATGAGTAGTGGTGGATTGAGTTTAGGTGAAACTTTGCTTGCAAGTGCTGCTGGAGCTATTATAGGAAGTTGGATCGGTTCAAAGCTTTTTGGCAATCAAAATTTTATCAATCAGCAACGTGGAGCTTTTACAAATCAAAGTGCTTATCAAAGAAGTGTGAATAGTTTTAATAAAGCAAGCACAAGCAAAACTTCTAGTTCCTCAAGATCAGGCTTTTTTAAAGGCGGATCTAAAACAAGTTCTGGATTTGGTTTTGGTTCTTAAGGAAGATATATGAGATTATTAAAAGTTAATAAGCTTAAAAAGGATTATTTAGAAAGCATAGGTTTTTCTTGGCATACTGATGAAGATGGTAGTGATTATATCAGTGATACTTTAGTTTGTGTTAAAGAAAATGAGGCAAATGCTTATTATGAAGCGGCTAATGAGCTTTACGATATGTTTATAGCAGCCGCACAAAATGTGATCGATAATAATCGTTTTGATGAACTAGGCATTCCTTTTAATCTTGTAGATGCCATTAAAATGAGTTGGGAAAATGATGTTCATTGGCATTTATATGGAAGATTTGATTTTGCTGGAGGATTGGATGGAAAACCTATTAAGCTCTTAGAGTTTAATGCAGATACTCCAACATCTCTTTTTGAGAGTGCAATTTTAGAATGGGCGATTTTAAAACAAAATAATATGGATGAAAGCCATCAATTTAATAATATCTATGAATCTTTGATGGAAAATTTTAAAAGATTAATTACTCTTAATGATGATACTAGTTTGTTTGAAAATTACTATCAAGGTTGGAAAATTCTTTTTTCAAGTATTGCTGGAAACAAAGAAGAGGAAATCACAACGAAATTATTAGCTCATATCGCTAATGAAGTGGGTTTTGAAACTAATTTTTCTTATGTGGATGAGGTGGAATTTAGTGATGAGGGTATTTTTAAAGATGGAATTAACTATGAATATTGGTTTAAATTGATACCTTGGGAAGACATAGCGATTGAAGAAGGAGATCTTGCCATGCTTTTAACGCAGATCATGCGTAATCAAAAGGCCATCATTTTAAATCCTGCTTATACTTTGATATTTCAATCAAAAGGCATTATGAAAATTTTGTGTGAACTTTATCCTAATCATCCATTACTTTTAGAAACAAAAGATCAGCCCTTAATTGGAAAAATTTATGTCAAAAAGCCAGTTTTTGGTAGGGAAGGGGCTAATGTAAGTATTATTAAAGATGAGCAAATTTTAAAGGAAAATGAAGGACCTTATGAAAATAACAAATTCATTTATCAAGAGTACGTAGAATTAAATTCACATGAAAATGAGTTTTATCAAGCAGGAGTATTTTTTGCTTATGAAGGATGTGGTTTGGGTTTTAGAAAAGGTGGAATGATACTTGATAATTCTTCAAAATTTGTTGGGCATATTATTAAGGAGTGAAAGATGAAAATAGTATGTTTAGATGTGGCAACTTTAGGAAATTATAATTTTAGTGTTTTTGAAAAATTCGGTGAAATTAAACTGTATGATACAACTAAGGATAAAGAACAGACAATTGAGCGTTTAAAAGATGCTGATATTGCAATGACCAATAAAGTCGTGATTGATAAAGAGATTATCGATACTTGTTCTAATCTTAAGCTTATACTAGAAACTGCTACGGGATTAAATAATATTGATGTTGATTATGCCAAGGAAAGAAATATTGTGGTAAAAAATGTTGCAGGATATTCTACAATGAGTGTTGTGCAACATACTTTTGCTTTGATTTTTGCTTTTTTAAATCATATTCCTTATTATGATCGATGGGTTAAAAATGAAAAATGGTGTAAAAGTCCTGTTTTTACTGATTTTAGTAGAATTTTAACCAGTATGGAAGGCAAAAAACATGGTATTATAGGACTTGGTTCTATAGGAAAAGAAGTTGCTAAAATTTCAAAGGCCTTTGGGGCTAAAATTTATTATTACTCTACAAGTGGAGCAAATGCAAATCTAGAATTTGAACGTTTAGAATTAGATGAACTTTTAAAGATTTGTGATATTGTAAGTATTCATGCTCCATTAAATAACAAAACGATGAATTTATTAAATTTAGAAAAATTGGAATTATTAAAAAATGATGCGGTTTTGATTAATGTTGGTAGAGGCGGCATTATAAATGAGTTAGATTTGGCAAAGGTGATGGATAAAAAAAATATCAAGGTTGGGCTTGATGTATTGGAAAAAGAACCTATGTTGGAAAATCATCCACTTTTAAACATTAAAAATAAAGATCACCTTATCATCACTCCTCATGTTGCATGGGCATCCAAAGAGGCTATTGAAACTTTAATGAGTAGAGTTTATGAAAATCTTGAAGAATGGATAAAAAATGGCAAGTGAACACAGTTTTGATATTTCTGCAGCAATAGACAAACAAGAGCTTAAAAATGCTTTTGAGCAAGCAAAAAAAGAATTAGATTCAAGATATGATTTAAAGGGTATTAAAACTGAAATTCAGTTTAACGAAAAAGATAGTATTTTTAAACTTAGCTCCTCAAGTGAGTCAAAACTTGATGTTTTAAAAGACATTGTTATCTCTAAGCTTATCAAAAGAGGAATTAATTCTAGTGCTATTAAGGAGCTTTCTCGTGAAAATGGAGCTATGTTTCATTTAAATTTAAAAGCAAATGATTTCATAGATAGTGAAAATGCTAAAAAAATTAACAAGGCTATAAAAGAGAGTAAATTAAAGGTGAATTCTTCAATCAGAGGAGATGAAATTCGTGTTGTAGCAAAACAAATTGATGATTTGCAAGCTGTGATGAAAATTATTCGCGAGCTTGATCTTGAGTTAAATATCAGTTTTAAAAATTTAAAATAAGGTTTAGAATTTTGAAAAAAATATTTTTTTTCTTTTTGATAATATTCTTTTTTAATGCGTGTGCCGTAAAAAATCAAAATAATCTCACTCAAAGCATAGCGATAACCATAAATTCACCTTTTCTTAAAATGAGTGATTTTGGATTTTTAATAAAAGAAAATCAAACCTTAAATTTAGAGGTTTATCATTTAGGTCAAGCTTTTTTTAATTTGAAAATTAAAGATAAAATTTGTTTAAATGCTGCATGTTATGATAAAAAAGTTTTTAATAAAAAATTTTTTAAAAATGAATATTATGATGATATCTTAAGTGATATTTTAAATGCAAAACCTTTATGGCAAGGAAAAAATTTGCAAAAAACAGCTAGCGGATTTAAACAAAAATTAAAAGCAAAAAATTATGAAATTTTTTATGAAGTTTCTAAAAATAAAATCAGTTTTTTTGATGCAGCTTCACGTATAAAAATTATTTTAAGTTACCAAGGATAAAATTTTGAAATTTTTTTTATTTTTATTTTTTGCTACCAGCTTACTTTTTTCTAAAAATTATAAAGGCGAAGCGTATTTTTATGATCTAAAAGACAAGCAAATTTTTGCCATAATCTATGAAGATGCGCCTTTTATACCTGTATTTGATAAAGATATAAATCAAACAAGCCCTAGCTTTATAGTCTTAAGCGATCTTAATATAAGTAAAGAAATTCCTATTTTTAAAATTTCAAAGGTTTGGAAAGACCAAGATAATATCTATACAATCAATGAAGCAAAAGAATTAATACTAGATAATAAAAAAATCAAAGCACAAAAATTAGGTCTTACAAATTTATATCTTTTTGAAGATCAAAATAATATTAAAATTAAGAGTTGTTTGGATTTTTTAAAGAATGATGAATTTAAAAAATTTCATCAACTAAGCAATAAAGATTTTGATTTTGAACAAATTATTCAAAAACCTATATTTTTAAAAGATGGAAAATTAAGCTTTCAAGAACAATATTATTTTTATAAAGATGAAATGGAACGTCCGATTTTAGAGCTTAATAATTTCGTTTATGATATTAAAAAAAATACTTTTATTCATTTAGATCAATTGTATGATATAAAAAATCATCAGTTTTTAGATCTTTTGCATGAAAAACTTAAAAAAATCTGTGCAGAATGTTTTGAAGATGTTGAAAAAATGAATTTTAATGATAATTTTTTATTGACTCCTTATGGGGTTAAAATGTGTTATTTGCCTTTTGAAAATCATTTTTTAGATGAAAATATTTGTATTGATTTTTTTAATAATGAAATAGAGGAATTTAAGAAATAATGCTAAAACTCAAAGAATTTTTAAATTTAAAAACTATAGAAAAAACTCAAATTTATAAAGAACTAAAATGTTCTAAAAATGAAGCTTTGATTTTAAGAGAACTTTGTAAGCATTATGTTATTTCGGTTGCTTCTGTAAATGCATTTACTTTGTTATCTAGTATTTTTGGCATAGAAAAATATGCATATTTGGATGTTTTAGGGGATTTAAAAAAACTAATAGAAAGAGGTTTTGTTAATCAAAATTCTAGTTTTTTTAAAAATATTGAAAGCAATAAAAATCAGACTTTAAGTTTGAATTTATTACAGTGTGAACTAAGCTTAAGCGAATATTTTTTAGAATTTCTAGAATCAAAATCTAATAATTTAGATTTTAGTAAAAAAGAAGCTTATACCGATTATTTAGAATATCTTAAAGATGAATTTGTGCGCGTTGAACTTTATGAAAGATTGAGTTTTATTAGAAAAAGCGCTTACAATAGTGAATTAAAAGAGCAAATTAAACTTTGCGAAAATTACATTAAAGAGCGTTTGAAAAAAAGTAAATTTTATAATGTTTTATCTGATATTTTTAAGGAATTTAATCTCAATCAAAAAGAGCAAATTATTTTTTTAACACTTTTAAGAGAAGAATATTTATTAAGCAATGAAAATTCGACCTTTAGAGAAATGAATTTTTTATTGTCTCTTGTTAGTGAAGATGAGCTTGACAAGCATAAAAATAAAAGATTATTGCAAGAAAATTCTCCGCTTTTAAATTTAATAGAATATGATGAGTATTTAAATTCTTTTGGAGATATTTCAAAAAGCTTTTTTATCACAGATGAAATTTTACAAAGGGTGATTAATTTTGAGCCAAAACAAAGTAAAAAAATTAAAATTGAAAATGTTTTAAAAGACCAAGATATTTTTGAACTTATAGAACCAAGGGTTAATATTAATGATATTATTATGCCTGAAAATACCAAAGAGCTTTTAGAAAGCATTCTTAAGCAACAAGATAAAAAAGTACTTGAAAGATTAAATTTATGGGGTATAAAAAATAATAAAAACATAGAAGCTAAAATTATTTTTTATGGGCCAGCTGGAACTGGAAAAACTATGTCGGCTTTAGCTATGGCTAAGTCGATGAAAAAATCAGTTCTTAGTTTCGATTGTTCTAAAATTCTTAGCAAATGGGTAGGAGAAAGCGAACAAAATGTTAGGAAAATTTTTGATACTTATAAAAATATAGTACAAACTTGCAAACAAAGTCCTATTTTATTGTTAAATGAGGCGGATCAATTTTTAAGCACAAGGGTTGAAAGCAGTGCAGGAAGTGATAAGATGCATAATCAAATGCAAAATATCTTTTTAGAGCAGATTGAGCGGTTTAGTGGAGTGATGATTGCAACTACGAATTTTTTAGAGAGCTTAGATATGGCATTTTCAAGAAGATTCGATTATAAAATAGAATTTAAAAAGCCTGATTTTAAAGATAGGTTAAAAATGTGGGAAAAATTTTTACCTAAAAAAGCTGAATTTGATAAAAAAATTGATATTAATATCTTAGCTAATTATGAATTAAGCGGGGCGCAAATTTTAATGATCATAAAAAATACAGCCTTAAAAGTTGCAATTTCCAAAGAAGGAATTTTTCACATGCAAGATTTCCTAGAAAGCATACAAAAAGAACTTAATTCTAGTTTTGATAAAAGCAAAATCGTAGGTTTTTAATATAGCGTAAAATAAAATAAATCATTGCTATAATTAAAGCACTCCATTCCCAAAACATAGGAATTTTAGGACTTAAAAAATAATGATAGCTTGCAATAACTAAGCATAAATATCCTAATTTTCTTATTTTGTGTATTTTCTTAAAGTAATTAAAAGAACTTAAAAACATCAAGCAAATGATAACAAAAGCTATAAATCCAGTTGTTTCTAGAAAATGGAATAAAATATCATTTAAAAGTCTTGAAATCTGAGCATTTCTATCAAAAATAAAATAGTTTAAAAAATGAATAACACTCCAAAAAGTTGCAAAAAATCCTAAAATTTTAGGATAATTTTTAGTTGATTTGAATTTAAATAAAGAAAAAAATAAACTTAAATTTAAAAATATTAAAGCAAAAATTCCTGTATTAAAATAAATTTCTTTTACAAAATCAAAGGATTTTATAATATTATAGAAAGAATAAATCAAACTTGCTAAGAAAAATATGAAAGCAAAAAAATTAAAATATTTACCCATTAAAAATTAACCTTTAAATCCATGCCTTCATAAAGTTTTGCAACCTCTTTCTCATAGCCATTAAACATTAAAGTAGGTTTTGTGAAAAAATCACCCAAGGCTCTTTCATTTGCTTGAGACCATCTTGGATGAGATACATTTGGATTAACATTGGCATAAAAACCATATTCATTTGGAGCATAATTTTGCCAAGTTGTAAGGGGCTGTTTTTCTACAAATTCAATTTTTACAATTGATTTTATACTTTTAAAACCATATTTCCAAGGAACAACTAAGCGTATAGGAGCTCCATTTTGTGGTTTTAAAGGTTTTTTATACATTCCCACAGCAAGCAAAGTGAGCGGATGCATTGCTTCATCCATTCTAAGCCCTTCAACATAAGGATAGTCTATAGATGGAAAAAGTGCATCTTGATCAGGAAATTGATTTTTGTCAAAAAGTGTTGTAAATTTAATAAATTTAGCCTTTTGAGTAGGTTTTACCTTTGCTATTAGATGACGCAATTCAAATCCAATCCAAGGAACTACCATAGACCAAGTTTCAACGCAACGAAATCGATAAATTCTTTCCTCTAAAGGAAACTTTAAAATATCTTCCATGTTAAGAGTTATGGGCTTTTCAATTTCTCCGCTGATTTCAATTTTCCAATTTTGAGTGTTAAAATTTTGAGCTAAGACTACAGCTCTTTTTTTATCGGTGGAAAATTCATAAAAATTGACATAATTTGTAGCTAATTCTTCATCGCTTATTTTTAAATTATTAGAGTTTTTATCTTTGATGAAGTTAAAAGCGGAAAGTTTAGAACTAATTAAAGTAGAACTTACGAGTGCTCCAACACCTAATTTTAAAAATTTTCTTCTTTTTTGATATAAGTATTCAGGCGTAATATGCATATTTTTCCTTGTTAAAATTCTTATTATTAAAGCATATTAGAGCTAATATAAGATTATTTTTGGGTTATTTTTTCAAGTTCTAAATTGTAAAGAATTTCCCCGCATAGTTCTTTGTAATTGTTTGATAGCTTTAATTTTGAAATTTCTTGCATAAGAATTTGGACTTCTAATTCTTTAAGTTTGGCAAGTTCTTGTTTAAAATTTTGATCTTTTGGATACAATAAAGAATATTCTTTTAAGATGATCTCATAAATATTAAAAGAGCCATCAATAAGATAATTAATCGCCTTATCAAGATGTTGATTATAATCTTTTAGATTAAGGGGATTAAGGATCATAATGCAAAGATGAATCATTGCTAGGTGAAAATTATTAAGGCATCTTTCTGGAAGGGTTAAAATATCACTTTTTTTAAAATGATCTAAATTTTGAAAATTTTCTATTGAAAATTTATATCCAAAGCTTTCATCAATGCTAGATATAATGATTTGGAGTTTTTGATCTTCATTGAGTTTTTGTCTAAAAGCGACAAAATATCCCAAAGCTTTATAAAACATTTCAAAAAAATCAATATGTTTATTTTCTCTTAAACAAGAAAGATTAAGACTTTTTGGTATTATGGAATATTGCTGCATATATTTTTGAACTTTTAGGGCGATTTTATTTCTTATGCCTGTTAAGTAATTAAAATCTTTTTGTTTTAAAATTTGATGATAAAAAAATACAAAATCCTTGATTAAAATTCGATTATTTTTTTCAAAAGAAATAGTAGAATCGACGCTAATAAATTGATTATAAAGATTAAAATAATCACATTCTAATTGCTGATAGTTCAATACTTTATCCCACACTTTTGATAAAATTCTTTTAAAGCTTTTTCTTTATCAGGTTGAGTTTTAATCCATTCTTCAAAATTTTTGCAAATATCCCATTCTTTTTTTTGATTGTTTTCATAAATTTGATCTATATTTTCTTCATTTATTTTTTCTTTATTCATATAAGCTCCAAAATTTTCTCACAGATTGATTTAGGATCTTTATTTTTATATATAGGGCGTCCTACGACTATAAAATCACTTTTATTTTCTTTAGCCGTTTCTAAATTAGCAACTCGTTTTTGATCGTCATTATTCTCTCCAAAAGGACGAATACCTGGTGTTAATGTTAAAAAATTTTGGTGAGTATTGTTTTTGATATTTTTGCTTTCAAAAACAGAGCATACCATACCATCAAGCCCATTTTGATAAGACATTTTGGCAAAATTAATCACAGCTTCATCAATGCTTTGTTTATAAATATTGAAAAAATGTTCTTCATCAAAACTAGTTAGAGCAGAAACGGCCAAAACTAAGGGGCGCCTGGAAAGTTTATTAAGCCTATTCATCACTTCCTGCATCGCTATATTTCCAACACTTGCATGGATATTGATCATATCAACTCCAAGTTTGGAAATTTCTTCACACGCATCCGCAGTTGTATTAGGAATGTCATGAATTTTTAAATCTAAAAAGATTTTAAAATGATCTATTTTTTTTAATTCTTCTATAAATTTAAAACCATCTCTTAGATAAGCCCTTAGGCCTATTTTAAGCCAAAGATCCAAGCCTTTTAATTCTTTGGCTATATTAAGACATTCTTCTTTGGTGGCAAGATCTAATGCAACGCATAATTTCATTTTTTAGCCTTAATTAGTGAGTCTAAGACTCCATTGATAAATTTAGGAGAACTATCATTAGCTAATTCTTTAGCTAATTCTATCGCTTCATTGATAATAATTGCACTCGGTGTGTCTGTAAAAAGCAACTCATAAGCTCCAAGTCTTAATATAGCTCTTTCAATATATCCTAATTTTTCAATTTTGTTTTCATTCAGATGAGTATTTAATTTTTCATCAATATTACAAAGATTATGAATAATACCTTGATATAAATTTAAAGTAAAATTCTTTTGCTCATTGCGAATTTTTTTTTCATTTAAATAATCATCAATAAAATTTTCATTTTTTTCATTCATTTCTAAAGCATAAAGCAAAGAAACAACACTTTGTCTGACTTGATGACGTGTTGCCATTAAATTTCCTTGCTTAAATTAAGCATTTCTATAACCGTAACCATAGCTTCAAAACCTTTATTTCCAGCTTTGCTTCCTGCTCTTTCTATGGCTTGTTCTATAGTATCAGTGGTGAGTACGCCAAAACTTACAGGAATATTATGATTTAAACTTATATTAGCAATGCCTTTTGTGGTTTCTGCTGCAACATAATCAAAATGCGGAGTTGAACCCCTAATAACAGCACCTATACAACAAATAGCGTCAAATTTTTGACTTTCTATAGCTTTTTTTAAAATAAAAGGAAGTTCAAAAGCCCCTGGAACAAGAATAAGGCTTAAATTTTCTTCTTTACCCCCATGTCTTAAAAAGGCATCTTTCGCACCTTCAACAAGACGATCAGTGATGATGTGATTAAATCTTGCATTGATAATTGCAATTTTTTCATTAGAATTAAGATTTAGTTTTCCTTCGATAATTTTCATTAAATATCCTTTATAATATTTTGTATTTTTAAAAGTGTTTCAACGCAATTTTTAAGACGTGAAATATCTAGCATATTTGGTCCATCGCATAGAGCTTCACAAGGATTGATATGGGTTTCAAAGAAAAATCCATCCACGCCAACCGCTGCTGCTGCTCTTGCTAAAGGTTCTACAAATTCACTTTTCCCTCCACTTTTCCCTCCTGCAGCTCCTGGCATTTGAACACTATGAGTCGCATCAAATACAACGGGTGCAAATTCACGCATAATAACTAAAGATCTCATATCTACAACTAAATTTCCATATCCAAAGCTAGCACCTCTTTCAGCAACAAAAATTCCATTTTGTTTCGCTACTTCATAGCCTTCTTCATTGATACCTCTAGTTTGAAGAATTTTTTTAACGCTATATTTAATATCGCTTGGGTTTAGAAATTGGCCTTTTTTGATATTGACTTTTGATTTGGTTTTAGCAGCCTCAATAAGCAAATCAGTTTGACGACACAAAAATGCTGGAATTTGAAGCACATCAACGACTTCACTCGCAATTGATGCTTGAGTGCTTTCATGAATATCGGTTAAAATTTTCATGTTAAATTCATTTTTAACACTTTGTAAAATTTTAAGTCCTTCTTCGATTCCAGGTCCACGAAAAGAATCAATACTTGTGCGATTAGCTTTATCAAAACTGGATTTAAAATAAAATTCTATATTTTCATTTTCATTAAAAAATTTAAGTTGTTCAGCGATTTTAAATACTAAATCTTTGCTTTCTATGACGCAAGGACCAGCGATTAATATCATTTTTTTCATTTTTTTCATTTTTTTCCTTTTTTTCCTTTTACGACTAAGATTAATCCTCCACAAATTATCCCTATTATACCTAAAAAAACCATAGCGCTTGGTAAATTATCGCCCAAAATTAATCCAACAATTAAACTAAAAATCACATCAAAATAACTTACACCCGCGACAATGCCAGCTTGTTTGGCTATCCCATAGGCTTTGGTGACATGAATTTGATAAATGGTGCCTAAAATTCCCATGATTAAAATAATGATCCATGATTGTAAACTAGGCATTACAAATGGAGCCAAAATAAAATCCATATGCAAAGAATGAAAATCTTTAGATTGAAAAAATTCAGCTCCTATCATTGAAAGTAAAGGCATAAGTGTGCCAAGAAATATAAATGAAAATGCGATTTGTTCTGTGGTGTAAGATTTTCTAAGTTTTCTCACGCTTGTAAGAGCTAATGCAGCTAGAAAGCCACTTGAAATTCCTATGATGGAATTTTTTAAATCAAAACCCGAGTGATAGGCTTTATCGGCCCAAGGTTGAGTGATTAAAAGCATGCCTAAAAAAGCGATAAAAATTCCTATCCAAGCCTTTTTTTCTAGTTTTTCTTTAAAAACAAAAAAAGCAATAAGGGTGATAAAAATAGGTGCTGTTTTTTGAAAAGCAAAGGCTCCACCTAAGGTGATGTTTGAGATATTATAAAAAAACATATAAAGTGAAAGTGTGCCCGCAACGCCTCTAAAAACTAAAAGCCAAAAATGCCCACCTTCTTTGTGAACTTTTGATTTTTTCAACAACCAAAGTAAAAATACAACTCCTATAATATTTCTAAAAAACATAATTTCAATAGAGCTTATTTCTTTGCTTAAAATTTTAGCACAAGCTCCCATAAGTGTAAAATCCAAACACGCTAAAAGCATAAAATAAATTCCAAGGTTGTGTCTGATAAGTTTTCGCATTTTTATTCCTTGAGGATTAACTTGAAAAATGGATTAATTCTAGTCTTTTTTTGCTTAATATTAAGGCAAATTTTATATAATTTTTCTTAAAAAAATTTTATTTTAAAAAATAGGAAAAAAATGCAAAGCATTATATTGATAGGAAAGCCTAATGTTGGAAAATCAAGCCTCTTTAATAGGATGGCAAAAAGAAGAATAGCAATCACAAGTGAAATTTCTGGCACAACAAGAGATACCAATAAAACTGAGGCTTGCATTGGTTCTAAGAGCGCTTTTATTATTGATAGTGGTGGACTTGATGAGAGTGATGAGCTTTTTAAAAATGTTAAAAAAAATACTTTAAAAGTTGCCAAAGAAAGCGATATTATTCTTTATTTGGTTGATGGAAAATTAGCTCCAGATGAAGAAGATAGGCGTTTTTTTTATTCTTTAAAAAAATTAAATAAACCACTAGCCTTGGTTATTAATAAAGTAGACAATAAAAAAGATGAAGAAAGAGCGTGGGAATTTGCAAATTTTGGTGTAAAAGAAATTTTTAATATTTCAGTGACTCATAATGTGGGGCTTGATGAGCTTTATGCTTGGCTAGAACAATTTTTAAATGAAGCTAGCTTGATTCCTGATGAAGAACAAGATTTAGAGGATTTTTTAGAGCATTATGACGAAAATAAACAAGAATTGCAATTTAAAGAGATAGATCAAAATCATATTAGAGTAGGGATTGTAGGTCGTGTTAATGTTGGAAAATCAAGCCTTTTAAATGCTTTAGTCAAACAAGAACGTAGCGTGGTTAGTAGTATAGCTGGAACCACAATTGATCCTGTAAATGAAGCTATAACTCATCAAGATAAAACAATAGAATTTGTAGATACTGCAGGTATTAGAAAACGTGGAAAAATTCAAGGGTTAGAAAGATTTGCCTTAAATCGTACTGAAAAAATTTTGCAAAATTCTCAAATCGCACTTTTGGTTTTAGATGCAGATGAAGGTTTTAATGAGCTTGATGAAAGAATAGCAGGACTTATCGCAAAATATTATTTAGGTGTTATCATAGTTTTAAATAAATGGGATAAAAGTGAGCTTGATTTTGATAAAACGGTTAAAGAATTAAAACTTGATCGTTTTAAATTTTTAGCCCATGCACCTATTGTTAGTGTTTCAGCTTTAAGTGGTAAGAGAGTGCATGTAATACTTGATAAAATTTTAAAAGTTTTTGAAAATTTCATACAAAAAATCCCAACTTCAAAACTTAATAATTTGATCGAAAGCGCAACCAAAGCACATCCATTGCCACATGATTATGGAAAATTAGTTAAAATTTATTATGCTGTGCAATATGATGTTGCTCCTCCAAAAATCGCTTTAATTATGAATCGTCCCAAAGTCTTACATTTTAGTTATAAGCGTTATTTGCAAAATAAAATAAGAAAAGAATTTGATTTTGAGGGAGTTCCTTTAATCATTGCTTCACGCAAAAAAGGAAGCAAGGAAAATGATGAGAATGGATAATATTATTTTCATCGGTTTCATGGGATGTGGAAAAAGCACTATGGCTAGAGCATTGGCTGTAGAGTTAGACCGAATTTTTTTAGACAGTGATTTATTGATTGAGACGAAATTTAAGCAAAGCATTAATGAAATTTTTGAAAATAAAGGAGAGTATTTTTTTAGAGAGCAAGAGCAAAAATTAGCCGATTTTTTTATTTTTTGTCAAAATGCTTGTATTGCAAGTGGTGGCGGTTTTGTTAATGTGAAAAATTTAGAAAAAATCGGATTGAGTGTTTATTTAAGGGCTGACTTTGAGTATTTAAAAAAGCATTTAAATAAAGATGAAATTGCTAAAAGACCTTTATTTTTTGATGAAATTAAAGCAAAAAAGTTATATAATGAAAGAATAAAAATTTATGAAGATAAGGCTAATGTGATATTAGATATTGAAAATAAAAGTATTGATGAGCTTATAAGTGAATTAAAAAAGGCAGTTAAATGAGAGTATTAACCGGAATTCAACCTAGTGGAGATTTGCATATCGGAAATTATTTTGGCGCGATTAAACAAATGATAGATACGCAAAATACAAGTGAAATGTTTATATTTATTGCTAATTATCATGCTATGACTTCTTTGCAGAACGGGGAAAAATTGAAAGAAAATTCAATAAAAGCAGCCGCAGCTTTTTTGAGTTTTGGTATAGATCCGCAAAAAAGTGTTTTTTGGTTACAAAGCGATGTGAAAGAAGTGATGGAGCTTTATTGGATTTTATCACAATTTACCCCTATAGGTTTATTAGAGCGTGCGCATAGCTATAAAGATAAAATTGCTAAAGGACTAAGTGCTTCTCATGGACTTTTTTCTTATCCTGTTTTAATGGCAGCAGATATTTTACTTTTTGATACTCAGCTTGTTCCTGTAGGCAAAGATCAAATTCAACACGTAGAAATCGCACGTGATATCGCTTTAAAAGTAAATAACGAATGGGGAGAAATTTTTATCTTACCTGAAGCTAAAATCAACGAAGATCTTGCTGTTATTGTAGGGACAGATGGGGCTAAAATGAGTAAATCTTATAAAAATACTATAGATATTTTTAATGATGATAAAACTTTAAAAAAGCAAATTTCATCGATAGTAACAGATAGTACTGCTTTAGAAGATCCTAAAAATCCTGAAGAATGCAATGTTTTTAAAATAGCAAAATTATTTTTAGATAATGAAGGACAAGAAAATTTGAGAAATCGTTATTTAAAGGGAGGCGAGGGATATGGACATTTTAAAATGTATTTAAATGAGTTAATGATTGATTATTTCAAAGAAATAAGAGAGAAATATAATGAGCTTTTAAATAAACCTTCTTATTTGAAAGAGGTTTTGGATTTTGGTGCGAGTAAAGCAAGAAAAATTGCTCAAGAAAAGATGCAAAAAATTTATACTAAAATAGGCTTATAAGGGGTATAAGATGCTTGATTTAAAAAAATTACAAAATCAATTTGATGAGGTGAGTCAAAAATTAAAACATAAAAAAGTTGATGAGGAAACATTAAAAAAATTAGCTGATTTATTTGCATTATTGAAAAAAGAAAGGACAATTTTAGAAGAGCTTCAAGCCTTTCAAAATAAATTCAGTAAAGAACTTGCAAGTGCGCAAGATAAAGAAGAATTGAAAGTAAAATTGAGTGAAAATAAAATTAAAATTAACGAGCAAAGCCAAAAGGTAAGTGCTTTAGAAAGTGAACTTGAAAATATTGCCCATGCTATTCCAAATATTCCAGATGATATTGTTCCTGTTGGTGAGGATGAAGATGAAAATGTGGAAATAAAAAAAGTCCTTACTCCACCAAGTTTTGATTTTGAGCCAAAAGAACATCATGATTTGGGTGAAAGTTTAGATTGGCTTGATTTTGTAAGAGGGGTTAAAATTTCTGGAAGTCGTTTTTGTGTGCTTAAAAACGAAGGTGCTTTATTGAGCCGAGCTTTGGTTAATTATATGATTGATTTTAATAGAAGTCGAGGTTTTAATTTTGTCAATGTGCCTTATTTGGTTAATAGTGCTACAATGTTTGGAACTGGACAATTGCCGAAATTTAAAGATGATATGTATAAAGTTGATGATGAAGATTTATATCTTATTTCAACTTCTGAAATTCCAGTAACTAATCTTTATAGTGGGGAAATTTTAACCAGTGAAAGTTTGCCGATAAAAATGACTTGTTATAGCGCTTGTTTTAGAAAAGAAGCTGGTAGTGCAGGGCGTGATACAAGAGGAATCATTCGTCAGCATCAGTTTGAAAAAGTGGAACTTGTAAGTATTACTAAACCTGAACAAAGTGATAGTGTATTTAATGAAATGGTGGAGTGTGCGAGTGATTTATTAAGCTCTTTAGGTTTGGCTCATAGGCATTTGATGCTTTGTACAGGAGATTTGGGTTTTAGTGCTGCAAAGACTATTGATCTTGAAGTTTGGATTCCTTCTCAAAATAAGTACCGAGAAATTAGCTCCGTATCTAATTGTCGTGATTTTCAAGCAAGACGTGCCAAAATTCGCTATAAAAATGAGCAAGGTAAAAATGAATTAGTCCATACCTTAAATGGTTCTTCATTAGCTGTAGGTAGAACTTTGGTTGCTATTATGGAAAATTATCAAGATAAAGAAGGAAAAATCGCTATTCCTGATGTCTTAAGAAAATATTTTTAAAGAAAATAAATGGCAGAAAAAGAAGATATAGTATTAGAAGAAGATAATTTAAACGACAATAAAGAAAGACTTGATGAGAGTTTAGGGGAATTTAAAGGACAAGAGGGCCAAGTTCCTGATGATGAAGAATTTGTATCTTTATCTGAAAATTTCAGTGAAGATGATGTAGGTTTTAGTTTTACAAGAGAGAGTGCGCCTGAAGAATTTTCTTCTTTTGAGAAAACTCAAAATCAAGAATCGCTCCCTTGGTATAAAGATAGAAAATTTATGTCTCTTGTCGGTGCTTCTTTAGTTATTATTTGTATTTTGGTTTTTACTTTAACTTATTTGATTTTTAGTGAAGGAAATATTAAAGCAGATATTATCGCTTCAAAGCCAGTTGAAAAATCTGAAATTGTTCCGGATGAATCTTATAAATATGAAGATATGGCTAAAGTGGATGCTATGATACAAAAAGCTAATGCGCTATATCTTAAAGGAGAAATTCGACAATCTTTAAAATTATATAAACAAATTGCAATTTATAATGAATCTTTGTCTAATTATAATTTAGGCGTTTCTCAAATGAATGAAGGAAAATTTCAAGAAGCTTTTGAAAGTTTTAAAAAAGCTATAGCTAGCGGTGAAAATCAAACTGTATCCGCTATTAATGCTGCTGTATGTGCTTTAAAGCTTAATGATGAGGAAAAATTTAAATATTACATTGATTTAGCGCAAGTTTATCTTCCTAAAGAAGGAAAATCAAAGCTATATAATTATTATTTAGCTTTGATAGATTATTATAAAGGGTATTATCCAGAAGCTTTACAAATGTTTCAGCAAGTAAATATCGATCCTTATAATGATATTTCTAAATATTTATCAGCTAAAATTTATGCTAAGATGGATTTTGACGTTAAGGCAGTGCAGCAGCTAAATTCTCAAGGAAATTTTGAACCCAGTCTTTCTTTGGGTCTTTTGTATGCTAGATTAGGAGAATATGATAAAGCTAAAACGTCTTTAAGTACTGCCATGAAAATCGATAGAGATTTTAATCAAAGTTTAGCAGCTTTAAGTTTAGTTGATATTAAAACGGGTGATTATCAAGATATGCTTATGCGTTTGCAAAATGCTTATAAAAAAGAAGAAGATCAATATAAAATTTTAGATCGTTATAAAATCAAAGTGCGACTAAATAATGATTTGTTCAATATCGCCATTGCGCAGAGTCATTTTTCTAAGGATTTATTGAAAAATTTAAAAAATCAATTTGACTTGCTTTTTTATTATGCTCCTTATCAAGTTTTTGACTCTAGGCAAGCATCGTTATATATAGAAAAGGCTAATGTTACAAATTTTGTGGATGATAGTACGGATTCAGGGGAGTATTTAACAACAAGTAATGTTTTATCTTCTACAAATGTAAAAATTGCCAGTATTATCAATCACGCTTTAAATCAGCAATTAAGACTTGCTAATGAAGAATTTCAGCAATTGCTGAAAAATTATCCAGAGCATAGTATTTTACAGTATAATTTAGCTTTATCTTATGCCCAGATGCAAGATTATGAATTAGCTTACAAATACTTTTTTAGTTCTTATCATTTAAATCCTAAAAATTATTTAGCAGGAGTTTTTGCTTTATTCTGTGCTAAAATAAATGATTTGGATACAACTAAACTTTATAACGAAATTGTTGAAAATATGAGTGCCGATGCGAATTTTAAAGCAAATATGCAAAAAAGTATGCTGTTTTTGACTAAAAATGATTATGTCTCAATGCTTCCATATTTAGATGAAAAAAATTCTGATACGCCTTTAAGTTCAATGCTTAAAGCAATTATTGCCAAAAATAATAATCTTAGCAATCGTATGGATGTTGAATTAGCTAAATTAAGATCACAATTACCAGAAGATATTATTGCAAATATTTTATATTTTAATTCTTTAAATTCTAATTTTAATATTAAAGAATATGCTCAAAATGCGCAAATTCATTTTAAAAATTTAAAACTTGATTATCGCAGTGTTTTTGGTGGACCTAGCATAGCTAGAGAATTTTATGTTGATTTGATGCATGTATCTGGACTTTTAAATTTGGAAAGAAATAAATTTAAAGAATTGATGAATACTTCTAAATTTGAAAGTGAAAGCATTATACAGACTTTAGCGTATTTGGATATTTTCGCTAAACAATTTGAAGAGGCTTATGCGCTTTATAATATTTTGATTGATGATTATAAAATTAAAGATACTAGAACTTTATTTTTAGCCGCAGTTGCAGCTATAGGGGCAAATAATCCAAACTCAGCTATAGCCTTATTACAACTTTCAAAATTAACCGATAAAAACAATAAAGAAAGCAAAGCGGCTTTAGGTTTGCTTTATCAAGAAGTAAAAAATTACGAAGCGGCTATTAACCAATACAAAACACTACCGAATGATTTTAAGAGTAAATTTTTTACTTTCGATATTAAAAATTAAAGATGTTTAAAATTATTTAAACATCTTTATGGATTAAGCTTGGAGATCTAGAGTTTTTCCTCCAAGTTCATCAATGCGATCAGTAACTTTTTTAATTGCTGCATCCATTGTATCTTGGCTGATTTGAGGAAGCTTTCCACCCCACATTTTTTCTGCTTGCTCAAATCCTTTTTTTATCCCATCAAGCCCCTCTTTAAGTTTATCGACATCGTTTCCAGCTCCGTTGATTACGAAATCAGCGATACGATTTGCTGTATTGTCAACGCCAAAAAATCCATCTTCGCTTACAAGCTGTTTTAATTCATCAGCGTCCATTGAAAGTGGATTTTTACCACTATAACCTAAAGATGCGAAATCAATGCTAGAAAGAATAGATTTTGCGGTATCTAAATTTCCTCCATTTAAAAGACCTTCAATTCCAGCTTGAGTATTGCTTGTACCAAAAACTGTATTCATGGTTTGTTGCTGAAATTGAACCATATAGAGTTGAGTAATACCTTTTCCTCCAAGTGAGCTTAGTTTTTCAAGAGCATCTTTGTTGATATCTTTACTTGAACTAGCACTTTGAAGGTTTGCATCTTTGGTATTTTTTTTAGCATCCTCATCTACCTTCTTATTGCTAACTTGGGTTTGAGTCATGCTAGCGATATTTGAATAAGTATTCACTTGCATTTTTGCTCCTTAATAGTGAGGTTATATTTATATCGGCTTTTTTAATAAAATTTTTTATATTATTAAAAAACTATTTTAAATAATAAGATATTTGATCTTTTTCAAGTATTCTAATAAGATTACTCGTTCCTTCTACTCCCGTTGGAAAACCTGCTGTTAATATATAGCATTGATTTTCATTAATAAAATCTTTTTCTACACCTAATTTAACTGTATTTTTTAATAATTCTGTTAAATGTTCGCTTTTATTAACTAAAATAGCCGGATTAACTCCCCATACTATACTTAATAGATTAAGAGTTTTTTCTGAATGAGCTACGGCTATAATGTCTGTGTTAGGTCTATATCTAGAAATTTTCATGGCTGATTTTCCGCTACTTGTAAGAGAAAAAATCGCATCAGCATTTAAATCTTTAGATAAATTCGCACTTGAACGCATGATTTTATCTGTATTGTCTAAATTTTCAAAATCATTAAATTTATTATAGGGGTAGTTTTTTTCTGTTTCTATGATTGTCTGACACATGATATCAACAGCATTGGCAGGATCTATACCCACAGCACTTTCTTCGCTAAGCATTACAGCATCACTACCATCTAATACTGCATTTGCTACATCTGAAATTTCAGCTCTCGTGGCGGTTTTGCTTTTT